>CAJJPW010000123.1 GCA_905193725.1 uncultured Eubacteriales bacterium | reverse complement strand
ACTCTTAACGGTCACTTCACCAAACATCATTTTCAGGAGCTCCCTTCGGTCAAGCTCATGGATATTTCGGATGCCGATCAGCTTTCCGTCCACAATGTTCACGTGGTTGACGCTTTTAAACGCCCGGCTCAAAGGGTCACATTCGTCCAAGTATTTGATAATCTCGGTCTTATGGGGCATGGTAATGTCAAATCCCTTGATTTTCAGGCTCTTCGCCGCCTCCACAAATGCCCCCAGTTCCCCCTGCTTTACATGTACGTCTAAGCTCACCGCGTTGATGTTGGCGTATTCGTACATGGCATTGTGCAGGTACGCTGCACAACTCTGGTCTAAGGGATCGCCAATCTGAAACAGGATGGCGGTGTCGATATTGTACTTTACACGCATGTCTATTTACTCCTCACTTAGTCCATTTTTATTACAGATTTTAAAATGCTCTGGGAATGTTCTACGGTATATTGAAACGCCTCATGAGTCTGCTCGAAGTCAAAGATCTTGGGCTGAATGCTCATGATGTCGATCTTCCCAGATGCAATGGCGCGAATCGCCAGTGGAAAGAGATTTGCATACCGAAATACCGTCTTAATCGTGGCCTCTTTCACAGAGATCTCCAAAAAGTCGTACTGGGTGGGTTGTGTCACGTTGCCAGTTACTACGATGTTGCCCCCCCGCTTGACGATTTTAGAGGTTTGTGCCATGGTAATCGGGTTGCCTGCCGCCTCAAACACGATATCTGTGCCTACGCCGCCGGTGATTTGGGCCACCTGCTCCACGGTGTCCACGTCCTTTGCGTTGATCACAAAGTCTGCGCCCAGCTCTTTTGCCTTGCTCAGCCGCAGGTCAAACACATCAGATACGATGATCTGGGAGGCCCCCATTGCTTTACAGGCAAGCAGCGTCATCATCCCGATACAGCCAGCACCCAAAATGGTCACCGTCTTGCCCAAACACACCTCTCCCTGTTCCGCCGCGTGGAGGCCCACGCACAGAGGCTCGATCATCGCCCCTTCCAGTGAGCTCACGTTCTCCGGCAGCACAAACAGCATATCTGCTGGATACGCCAGGTAGTTTCTCAGCGCCCCATCATAGGGTGGAGAGGCCATAAAGTGGACGTCTGGGCACAGATTGTACCGTCCAGACTTGCAGAATTCGCATTTTCCACAGGGCACCCCGGGCTCTAATACCACACGGTCCCCCACTTTTAATCCCGTCACCTGGCTGCCCAGCTGTATAACCACCCCAGAGCACTCGTGTCCCAGGATAAACGGTCTGTCGATAACCTTTTTCCCAATGCGGCCTTCTCTAAAAAAGTGCACATCCGAGCCGCAAATTCCACAGTACTCTATTTTCACCACTGCCTCGTCCGGTTTGGGCTGAGGCATGGGAAGTTCACTTAACTCGATTTTTGATAATGCTATCATTTGCGCTTTACGGTTCATGTTCTTCCTCCTCAAAACTCTTTATTTTCAGTGGCTTTTCCCTGTGGGATGAGGTCTCTATTGATTGAGTTTTTTCAAGACCCAAGCCATATTATCTGCTAGTGTCTTCATGATCTGGGTTCCTTCCTCGTCCTTTTGAGCCTCCCCTACGTCTTTGCCGTATGCCAGGTTCCAGTAGTTGGAAGAGGGAATCACAAATTCGTTGATGGTAAAGAAATGGTTGATGCTATCCAGCACGTTCATGCCAGCTGCGCGCCGTGCCACTGCCACTGCCGCGCCCACCTTTCTTCTCAGCGCTGCATATCCTTTGGAGCGTGTCACCACTCCCGCCCGATCCATTAGCGCCTTGGTCTCAGGGGTGAGATCTCCAAAATACGCTGGAGAGGCGATGAGAATCCCATCTGCCTCCAGCATTTTTTCTATTGCCTCGTTTACCCAGTCATCTATGACGCACTTCATCAGTGGCGTTTTGTAGCATCCACCGCAGTCCATGCAGCCTCGCACCGGTCTGCCGCCAATGTGCATGGTTTGCGTCTCTATCCCCTGCTGCTCCAGCTCTCCCAGCACAGTTTGCAGCATGTCATGGGTATTGCCGTTTTTCTCGGGCTGCCGTTAAACGCTATGACCTTCAAACTTTTCACGGTTCTTTGCCTTCTTTCCCGTCTGTCAATCGCCTATCTATCGTCGCTGCCGATTTTAATGACCCGGTTATCCTTCTGCGTAGAGAGGATTGCCGCCAGCAGCATGATGCAGTTGAAGATGGATTGCGTCCAATAGGGAATGCCGATGATATTCAGACCAGAAAATCCAATGCCCACCATGAGTAGCGAGAGCAGTAGTCCCGGTACGTTGAACTCTCCAGGCCGGTGGGTGGTAATGCTCAAAAATACCACTGCATAGGCGGGAAGCAAATAGCTTGGGCCGGTGGCCGGTATTGCCGAGCCGGATCTTCCCAGCATGATCAGCGCGCCGATGGAGATCATGGTGCCGCACATGATAAATGCAGCCATCTTCATCCTGTCTGTCCGTATTCCCGAAAGATGGGCTACCCGGGCGGATTTTCCCGTGGCATACAGCTTTTTGCCAAAGGGAGTGTGCTCAAATAGATAGTATAAAATCCCCGCTAAAATCACCAGCAGCCATACGGATAAGTTGATGCCCAAGAACTTCGTCTGTGCCAAATAGGTCAGCGCCTCGATCTTCACGATAATGGTCTGGCCATCGCTCATGAGCATGTTTAAGCCGTAATACACAAGGCCCATGCCCAGGGTTACCACCGTGGAGTTCATCCGCAGTTTGACGGAAAGCAGACCGTTGATCAGCCCTGCCAGAGCTCCTGAGAGGAATACGCAGATCACTATTACCTCGCTGGAAGCGCCTAGGTTGGTGAGCCAACCACCTACCATACAGCAGCAGCCCAACAAATAGGCAACCGAGAGGTCAAACTCTCCCGCAATCAGCGGGATCACTCCTGCCAGTGCCACAATACCCACCGGCACTTGCCCTACCAACATGGCAGACCAGTTTTGGCCATTGAGGAATGCTGGCGCCAGTATGGAAAAGATAATCACAAACCCTACACTGATGCAGATCAGGCCATATCTGCTGAAAAAGTTCGTATTCTTATAGATATTTTTCTTCATTGTCTTTTCCCCTTGTCCCGTCATGCGTAACACCACCTTGCTATCGCTTCTCTAGTGAGCGTACCATCGCCGCTTCTCATCTCGTTGATGATCTTTCCGTTGCTCAGCACCAGTATTCTCGTGCACAGAGCTGCGAGCTGCTCTGGTTCTGTAGAGAATATGATCACTGCCGTATCCGCTGCCGACGCCTCTTTGATGATGGAGAAAATCTTCTGTCTTGCAGCAGGGTCTACCCCGTAAGTGGGGTCGTCCAGCACGAACACCGACGGCCGCAGCTGTAACCACTTGCCGATGATGGCCTTTTGTTGGTTCCCACCGGAAAACTTGCCAAACAGCAGATCCTTGGCCCCAGGCCGCACGTCAAACGTCTCGATGGCCGTATTCATCACTTGGTTGACCAGCTTTCTCTTGTGCCAGAACTTTCTCTCATTGGGCAGAAGCATGTTCTCCCGAAGTGTACTGGTCATGATGCCTCCCTGGCGGAACCTATCGGTAGGTTGGAGCATGATTCCCGCCTGGATGGCGTCGCTGGGAGAGAGCTTTTTCTTAAGCGGGGTGCCGTTTACAATAATTTCCCCTTTGGTGCGCTGCATGTCGCCGCCAATCACCATGGGGAGGTCGTTTACACCACTGCCCCGCACGCCTACAAAGCCCAATATCTCCCCTTCTTCTACCGAAAAGTCAATGCCGTTGATGTTTCTAGCCCATAGGTCTTTCACCTGAAGTACCGGGCCATCTCCCAGCTTCTCAGGCTTTTTCCGATCCAGCAACTTCCAGATGGAGTTTAAGTCGCTGTGCTGTTGGGCGTGTTCGTCCCCTGTGGCCGAGTCTGCCCGCAGCATTTTGGAGATGACGAAACTCTCGTCCACGTCTCCTGTGGTTCCTGAATACACAATGCGTCCGTCGTTTAAGATGGTGATGTCATCGCATACCGCCCACACCTCTTTGAGCCGGTGGGTTACCATGATGACAGGGATATCCATCTTAGCCACGTGCTGCACGTGCACCAAGTATTTTTCGGCCTCTGCCTCTGGAATAGAGGCGTCTGCCTCGTCTAAAATTAAAAGTTTGGTCTGTTTAAGCTCTTCATCCATTCCCAGCGCAATGGCAATAGCCACCATGCCCCGCTCTGAAGCAGATAGCTCCGAGACGCTAGTCTTGGGCGAAATCTGAATGGAATAGAGGGCAAACAGTTTTTCTACATATTGATACAGTGCCTTCCACTGAATCCTTCCCGCTTTTTTGGGGTATCCTTTATACAGGGCCACACATTCGGCCACGGAAAGGGAGTTGATCAGCGGTGCTTCTTGGTGTACTACGCGTATGCCCATCTCCTGGGCCACGCTTGGGTGGGTGATGTCCTCTACCTCCACATCGCCTACGCGAATTTTTGCATTTTTCCCCGGGTCTGGGTGATAACTTCCCGCGAGCACTTTTACCAGCGTGGATTTCCCGCTGCCGTTAGCGCCTAACACCGCGTGGATCTTTCCAGGCCGAAATTCTATGGAAATGTTATCTAGCGCCACGATCCCCGGAAATGAAACGGTTATATTACTAACTGATACCGACACAGCTTTCATCCTTTCTCAATCGTATTTTAGGCGACCTGTTAAATTTTCAGGCTGGCCATTCTCTTTCTCATAGACCGGTTGGTGATGAACACCGATAAGATCAGCACACCGCCGTTATAGACGTATTCTGCCCATGTCGCAACGCCAAGCATGGTGATGCCGTTTCTGCCTACCGCCAGCAAAATGATGGCCAGCAGCAGTCCTTTGATGTTATACGTTCCCACCTGAAACGCGTTGGCACTTAAAAACACAATGGCATACGCTGGCATCAGCAGCGATGAACCAAAGGAGGGGTTTGCCGACCCGGTCTGCCCCAATTGGAACACAGAGCCAATTCCTGTAAATACACCTGCCAAAACAAAGGCGATGATTTTGACTTTGTTGGTCTTCACCCCAGCTAAAAATGCCACTCTCTCCGAACCTCCTATGGCGTAGAGCTGCCGTCCAAAAGTGGTGTAGTTGAGCACGAACAACATCACAATGCCCAGTAAAATGAGAATCCAAACGGAATATCCCACTTCAAACAGCTTGCCCTGCCCTAAGGTCAACACCAAATCTGGAATGTTGGAGGAAAGCACGTTTCCTCCGCTCACTGCCAAAGTGAGGCCATAGAGCAACATGCCAATGCCCAATGTGGCGATAAACGAGCTCACGTGGAACTTCACCGATAAAATGCCGTTGATGAGTCCAAACAGCCCCCCTGCTATGATCATCACCGGAATGACTACCCCAGCGCCAGCACCGGCACCAGCTAGCGCTGCACCTAGCGTCATACAGAAGGAGATCATATACCCAAGGGAAAGGTCAAATTCGTTGAGTATCAGTATGGAGATTGCGCCCAATGCCATACATCCCACGGTAACCTGTCCAATGAGCATGCTGGACCAGTTTTGTACGGTGAGAAACGTGGGCGAGAGTATGCTAAACAGCACACAAAGCGCAACAAACAGGAATACAAGGTAATAAGATGTAATTTTTCGTGATTTTGCCGCGTTGTTCTTTACGGGCGTGTTTTCATTCATACCATCTCTTCCTCTCAGGATTTTATTTTGTGCACCAAGCCCAATATATGTCAGTGCATTTATCAAAAATTCAAATATTAAGTGTTATCTGAATGTCTATTTCAAAGCTAGAAAAGTTCTTTGAGAGGCGGAACTGCTCCAGTCTCTCAAAGTGTTTTTTTCATTTGCAGCTTTATACTGCATTGTTACCTAATGTGCTCTTTCAAAACTATTCTTGCCACAGAGCTAAGAACTGTTCTTTGTAGTCGAAAGGAGCTACCCAGTCGCCAGAAGGATCTTCACCAACGTTGGAGGCATCTAAGATGCACAGAGGTACGTTTTCACCGTGAGGTTCAAATAGGTCTTGTCCATTGAGCAGGCGGATTAATTGGTCACAGCCAGCCCATCCCATGTAGTACATGTCGTATCCAGCAGAAGCTACTGCACAGCTTGCATCGTCTGCAATCAGCGTCTGCATCGCCTCAGTTCCCAGAATAGCGCACACTTTTACGTCAGTGTAGCCTGCTGTAGTCAGCGCATTGCAAACCTCAATAGCTGCTGGGTCATAGGGCAGGAAGATATATTCGGTGTCTGGGTTTGCCTGTAAATATCCAATTACTTCGTTGTTCAGAGCATCGCCTACTTGTCCGCCGGTGAAGTACATCACTTCTTCGTTATAGGTGAGGCCGGTTGTCGCCAGCTCGTCCATAAGGCCTTCCTCTGTCATCATGCAGGAAGGATACTCAGAAGCGCCGTATACTGCCGGTTTGCCGGCATTGTCAGAATCTGCTGCAATCCAGTCTGCCATATATACGCCCAGATCGTAGTAGTTCACGCCTACGTCAAATGCGAAGTCGATCATGCCTTCATCCAAGTCCGCTGGTTCATTGGGGCTGTCTGTACCGTTGGAAACGCTGCACACGATTACGTCTTGTTCCTGAGCCAGCTGCAGTGCCTGTTGTACGCTTCTCGCGGCAACGGATGCACATACTACCGCGTCTGCACCCCAGGA
>CAJJPW010000122.1 GCA_905193725.1 uncultured Eubacteriales bacterium | reverse complement strand
CCGTCTACCAGTAAAGCCATATTTCGCTTCTTGGCCTCATTGGCCACTTTAATCAGGTCAAATACCTGTCCGTAGTAATTGGGGTAGGTTACCAGCACGGCTTTGGCCTCTGGATGCTGCTGCATTGCGCGAATCAATTGCCCTTCATCTGCCAGCCGCATACTGCCCACCGTGGGTTTGGTCTCAATAAATATTGGTGTTGCTCCCGCCAAAATGAGCCCATTGACAGCGCTGGTATGCAGATCCCTGCTGGCAATGACCACATCTCCCCGGCCTACTCCACAGCGAATCATAGCTAAATTACAGGAGGTACTGCCGCCCACGCTGTAGAGTGCAGCCTCTGCCTTCAATTGCCGTGCCATGTGCTCTTGAGACTGCCAGATAACACCCTCTGGTTGTAATAGATTGTCTGCCCCACTCAGCTCGGTAATATCATATGTAAATATGTCCTTTCTCCCAAAAGGTTGGAGTTTCCCCTTATGCCCAGGCATGGAAAATCTCCCCTGTAATTTATTTGTCAATTCTTCCAGCATATCAAGAATGGGTGTATTCATCGTTACCTCTATTTATTGACTTCATCGCTAAACTATTGCTATAATATTATATAAGGAGATTAGTGGGAAGTAAATAGGTGAAATATGAAGCTCCTCCAGAAGAATAATATGCTTCTTTTTAGTAAGGAGTATAAAACTGCCGATTATAAGTACATTTTATATTTTGTGCAGGTGGAAAGTATATGGTCTGATCGGCCGCGTATTCACCGCCTAGTTGCTGTTTCCAAAAAACAGTTTATGCAGTTCCAAATTGGCTTCACCTATGCCTTAGAGCTCAATAAGTTTAAAATTTCCCAATTCACCAAAGAAGGGGAATTTGAACTGGCCAATAGCGATTATCTCCGGCTCATTGAGGCTCGAGATATTAAATTCATGGATCAAAAGACAGCGGCCAATCTTCGCAAGATCATGGATGGCCGGGATATTAGTTCGGTCTATTATTCCATCGACGACATGAAAAAATTGCTCAACTTTAAGACGTCCAAAGGCTGGTCTCTTCTCACCGGTTTTGTGCTTCGTCTATTATTGCTTTTGAGCATTTTTCTGCCACTTATCATGTATCTTTTGTACATCTATTCATGTACTATATGGTATTACGACGCAGCAAGCGAGTCGTTTTTGGGCGCACTCAGCCTGCCCATTTTGGCAATCTGCGCCTTTCCCTTTGCTATCTGCCTCATGTATATCTTCAATATCTATACAGAACTTTTGCTCATGCAAGTGCCCATTTTTAAGTTGAAAATTTTGCAGCGTCATGTGCTGCTCCACGGGGGCCTTAAAAAGAGCACTATCTTAACGCCACGCACCAAGAAGAAAATGCGCAAGTGGTTTTTTATCTGCCTTGGCATTTTTGGGGCGTCGCTGATCTATCTCATACTCATTACCATCTTCTAGTGGGACAAGCGCCATTGCTGTTCTGTTGGCAATGGCTTTTTTTATGCCCTCTATTTGCTCATACTGAACAGATTGAACCACTCCCAATATTACCACTGGAAAATTTCTCTTTTTGGGCCCTGCCTTATCCTCTTATCTATTTTTTATCATCTCAAGACCCACCTAGAGCTTTTGTGCAATAAAAGTCTTTTTCATTGACGTCTTGCCGGACAGCTAGTGTGCACTGCTTTTCTATCTTTCGAAGCATTTCAGCTGTTGATCAATAAAAAATTATCGAAAATCAATAAATTTTTATTGACAAATAGCATATTATCTACTATGCTTAATAAAAAACAACGTTTATCTTAAGGAGGCTTTTATGAAACAGTCTGCAAAATCTCTGGCGATTGTGCTACAAATTGCCATTTACCTAGGAGTCATACTGGATATTGGTTTTCTAATTGCACTGACCGTCGCGCCCCAGTGGATGGCAAATTACTTCAAACTCATCACGCCCTTTTACGTCTTTTGCTACACTGCTGGCGCCTTAGTCGTTTGGTTTTTACTAGAGCTGGGGCACAGCATTCACACAGTGAGCAAGGGCCATCCCTTTACACAAAAAAATGTTCAGGCGCTCAATCGCATCACTATCATCTTAGCGCTACTATTAGCAGACTTCATCTACTTGATGTGCTTTCTCCCGTCACTTTCCAAGCTTTTATGCATCGGCCTTTTGATATTAGGCGTTTTATGCTCTCAGATTCTCGCCCATCTCATTGCTCAGGCAGTGGCCTATCGAGAAGAAATTGATCTGACCATTTAAGGAGGCTCATCCATGGCTATTATTGTGAACTTAGATGTGATGATGGCAAAGAGAAAGATGAGCCTCAACGAGCTCTCGTCTATTGTGGATATCTCTTTGGCCAATTTGAGTATACTAAAGAACAACAAGGGAAAGGCCATTCGCTTTTCCACGCTTAATGCACTTTGCAGCGCACTTAACTGCCAACCGGCAGATTTGCTGGAGTTTGTATCGGATGACGATACCATTTCTAAGGAGGAATCACAATGAATCATGTAAAATCTGATAAGGCTTCCATCTCCACTATCCGACTGTTTTTATGCTGTCTCATATTAGCCCTCCTAGTGAATATCTTGCTATACCCTAGCGTTTTTGAGTGGAAGCCCTTTGGCATCAATGCGCCTATCTACCTGATCTGTTTTTACCTGATCATGAATATTGCATTGTGGCCAAATTTTCGGCTCTTTTCCTGTCCAATTCATATGATCTTTACTTTGCTTTTTAGCATCTGTTTTGTGTTTATCACTAACGGCTTTTTGCTCTTTTTGTGTGCCGTAGGGATTGTTCTCCTGTTGGGGGAACAGATAATGCTCAGCTTGCATCAGGCCAGATACCCCAAAGACTCCATCTACTTGATTGGCGATAGCATGATCTTCTGGTTTGGATACCCTTTCATGGGGATGGGCAAGGCGCTTTCATCCTATTTTGTCAGCGGAAATGCTAAAAAAACCCGTGGTGTGCTCATCGGTATTCTCATCACACTGCCCGTCGCGCTGATTATTTTACTGCTATTGGGTTCTGCCGATGCAGTATATCAGCAGTTTTTGCAAAATCTGTTTGGGCAAATCAATGTTGTGAACATCTTGCTCCATCTATTCATTTTCATCATCGCCTTTTGTCTGCTTTCCAGCACCTTCTGGTCGTGCCTCAATAAGCCCAAACGCCCTGCCGCCGCTCGATCACCACATAAGGCCATCCCCTTTCAGTGGATCGCCCAATCTATTTTGCTGGTTATCGTCAACTTAGTTTTACTGAGCTTTTCGCTGATCCAGTTCTGCTATTTGTTTTCCGGTCACGTGCCTGAGGGGCTCACCTATTCCCAATATGCCCGCAGCGGATTTTGGCAGCTGATCATCGTCTCCATCCTTGTGGCAGCCATTCTTCTCTTCTCCTGGAAGTGCGAAAAGCCAGCGAACCCAAAGGCTTGGCCTCTGAAAAAAGCATTGCTTACCCTGCTGTGTCTGGGCGTGCTGGTGCTGCTGGTATCCGCTTTTTGGAGAATGGTTCTATATGAGGGAGCATATGGGCTAACGCGTTTGCGGGTAGATACCCAAGCCTTTATGATTGTATTTGCCTTGGCCATCATCTTCGTCATTGTAAAGCTTTGGATACCAAAATTTGCCCTCCGCAAAATTGTATCCGTGGTAGCGCTTGCCTGTTTTAGCTTGCTGTGTCTCTTTGCCTCCGATGGATTTATCGCCCGGCAAAACGTAGCACTCCAAGGGGAAGAGGCAGACTATGTTTACCTTTCCAGTCTCTCTTGCGATGCCCTCCCCTATTATATCGACCAATTAAACGAGGAGGATTTTGCAAATACAGTGGAGATCGTTCGTCTGGGCGGGTACAACTCCCTTGTGCCTCATATCCCGGGAGAATTGACGAGGGATGAGTACTATGCCATTTTAGAGATCTCCAATCATATTTATGGTCAGCACTATCAGCTGCTCAAGCGCACCATTCCGTGGCAGTACTATAACTACAATCGAGATTTGGCAAGACAGAGCATGGTAGAGCATAAGGAATTAATCTCTGATATCCTCTATATCGCTAAAAATGCCTAGATAATCCAATCACTATTTCGCAAATCATTTCAAAATATTTTTATCAAGTGGAATGCTCTCCTCCAAGGCTTCCACTTGTTTTTTATGACAGTTTCACAAATATAGGAGCAATATACTTATAGCATACTAGTTATGTATTTTCTCTCAGAATTGCTGTAAGATTTTCACATATAGAGCAGGAATATGCATAGCTTTTTTCGAATTAATAGGTTAGAATGTGACTAAAAAATAAGGGGATTTACCACTATGAAAAAGCGAATTGCCATTTTAATTTTCATTTGTCTCATATGCATATTTCTTTTGAGCGGCCAGGTCTTGGCAGCCTCTTCTCAGCCTGCTGAGTCCTCCACAGCGGCTGTGAGCGCCACAACCAATGACACTATCAACTCAGAAAAGCAGAGCCCTTTTGGCCTGGGAACCATCATCGTCTTTGCCATTATCTTGATTTATGTGGTCTCTAGAGTGCTCTCAAACCGCAGACAAAAATCCGAGGCTGCTGCCAAATCCCAGCCAAGCACGCCTGTCCCCGCCAACTTCAATCAACAAATTGAGCAGGCAATCGCTCAGAAAGATCCTCAATTCAGCAAAGAGCGATTGATCTCCTGGGTCAAAGAAGCGTTTATCACCTTGCAAATGGCCTGGACAGAAAGAGATTGTACTAAATTCCAGCTTTTTGAAGCCAATGCTCTATTTCAACAACATCGCGCACAGCTGCAGGAATATATCGATTCCGGGCGCATTAACGTCATTGAGCGGCTCAGTGTGAGCCAAACCTATCTTCATAAATACCGGGAGACCAATGATACGGAGTATCTGACCGTCTATTTGGAAGCCCGCATGAGTGATTATGTAATAGACGAAAAAACGCGCAACGTGGTGCAAGGCAACCCCAAAGAGGAGTATCTGATGAAGTATTTTCTCACATTGATGCGCCAAGCCGGTGTGCTCACAGACCCTGCCCGAAGCAACAAGAGCACTTCTTCCTGCCCTCACTGCGGTGCATCTTTGCAGATCACTCCAGAAGGCCAATGCCCGCAGTGCGGTGAGGTCATTACTACCGGCGCGTACGATTGGGTGCTAGAGAATATTGAGAGCATTACGTCCCATACTCCTATCGATAACACCACTGGCGTAATCGCTTCGGATTCCTCTGGGGCCGATAGCGCTGACGAATGACATCTTACCTTACCCAGCCTTTTTCTCACCTTTTTCCGTACTCCATCGGCAAAAAGGCGGTTATATAGAATATTTTAATCTACTAGGAGGTTGTTATCATGACAAAATACATCGAGGATTACCATGTAGGAGATGTTGCCACATTTACCAAAACCATTACTGAGGCCGATATTTTGATGTTCGGCGCAGCTTCTGGAGACATGTATCCTCTGCACTTTAACGAGGAGCTGGCGAAAAAGACTCCCTTCGGTGGTAGAATTGCCCATGGGGTGTTGACCACCGGTCTTGTAAGCACCGTAACAGGCTCCCCATTGCAGGGGCAGGGCACTTGCGATTGCTGCCTCAGAGACATCTATTCCAAATTCGTTGCACCAGTGCGGCCCGGGGATACCATCACTGCTACCGCCACTTTGACAGAAATTCTCACCGAGCGCAGAATTGTAAAGATGGATGTGGTGTGTACCAACCAGCGGGGTGAGACTGTCCTCACCGGTTATGCTTCTATTAAAGTGCTCATCTCCAAAGATAAATAAGGTGATATACAAAAAGTCTGGTGGACATCTACTTCCCCAGACTTTTTTCTTTTTCGATGATATGATTGCAAACTCACTTTCGCACCAGATCTACCCGAAATTCGTTGCGGTCTCCGCGATATTGGGCAATAGAATGGGCAATCGGCTCTCCTTCTTGTGTAAAAGAAGAGGTGTATACATAGTAAATTGGCGCATCTTCTTTGATATTGAGCAGCGTTGCCAGTTTTTTATCTGCCAAATCCACCTGTAACAGTCGGGATACTTTATAGACAACGACTCCAAATTTTTCATCCAGTGTCTGGTATAAGGAGTTCTTTTCCAAATCCACTTCTAAAAGGCCATGGTATTTTTTATCCGATAAAAAGGTCTCTACATATACCATCGGATCGTCGTTGGCAAACCGAATTCTCTTGATGTAGATGCAGGCATCATCGTCTTCCAGCTGCAACGTCTTCATAATCTTCTCGTTGCGCATGACTCCCATGCCGATCACCTTGGTGGAAGGAACAAGGCCTTTTTTTCTCATCTCATCGTTAAAGCTCTCAATCGTTTGGAAAAATTCTCCCTCTATTTTGGGCTTGGCGATAAAGGTACCTTTGGCCTTCATTCTCTTCAAATGGCCTTCTGCTACCAGTTCACTAAATGCCTGACGAATGGTTGCCCGACTCACATTGAGTATGTGGCATAATTCCTCTTCGGAGGGCACAGGATCTCCCTCTTTTAACACGTTTTGTTCAATTTGCGAAATCATAAATTGTTTGAGCTGATAATATAGCGGCACTGGAATGTTCCGATCCATCTTCAGCTTGTAGTATACCCGATTCATTTTTCTCCTACCTTTTTAAGCACTTTTAAAAAACTTTGTTTTGCTTTTACTATGATGAGTCTGAGCATAGCAGGGTCATCAATCTCTCAACCGTTACTGGTGAGACAT
>CAJJPW010000121.1 GCA_905193725.1 uncultured Eubacteriales bacterium | reverse complement strand
CAGGGAGTGGGATCTCATGATAACTTGCTGACGCCAGATGAAAATGGAGGAGGCACCTTTACATTGATACAAAATGGGAGGGAGATCCAATATCAATCCCAGGTGGAGATCGCCGCAGATGGATCCAGCCATATCACGAATACCATTAAAAATACCATCATATATGAGATCACCAAACTGTGGCAGGATGAAAACGGAGAGATCATCACGCCACCAGAGGGTACTACTGCTAGCTTTGTCATCTATCGCAGTAACCACAGCGGAGCGCTGGAAAGCCAGCCCATCGCTTGGTGTACAGTGGATGGTGTAGTGGATGATCAGCCCACGGTGATCAACGGGCAGCTGGGCATCACGGCTCAAGAAACTGCTCCATGGAAGGTGACTGTTTTTGGATTGCCAGAATACGACGAGGACGGCTACCAGTATGAGTATCTGATGCTGGAGACCAATGGGGATCAGAATTGGGTGCCGACTTATACCACCCAGAGATTGGAGGATGGGTACCACACCACGGTGATCAATGCGCCAGGAGAAGGCAATGTCATCATGGTGCGCAAGCAGTGGATTGATGACAGCGATATTATCCACCGGGAGCCTGTCACCATAGGGATATATGCCAGAGAGGATGATCATTTAATTCGCTCTGTGACGCTCAATAATGGCGTGTGGAACCAGTGGGTTTCCATTGGCAGCTATCGCCCCGAGGAAGTGTATATCTTAGAGACTAAAATGGGGGACACCCCTGTACCATATACCCAAACGGCAGAAGGCGGGGAGCCCAACTATCAGACCCCTGAGCAACCCACAGCCCAAACGGCGATTCAGTTCACTGCCCAGTACCATAAATATGAGGTAACCTACCAGAGCGAGCGGCTCAACGGCACTCTCATGTATGTGGCAATAAACCGAAGACTAGGCAATGTGGATTTGACGGTTACCAAATCCTGGCTGGATGGAGATGGTACCAATCGGGTGGCAATACAAGAGGCGATAGACGCCTTGCCAGCGGGGAAAAAGGTGGCACCGGCACTCAGGTTGGAGTTTGCCAATGGGGAGGATGAGCCGGGATATACCATTACCAGAAATGGACTGGATCAGCCAGATACCATCACAGTGGGCAATTTGCCAGTGGCCATTTTCGATGACCAAGGGGTAAAGGCCTCATCCATCCAAAGTCTGGATCTCACTCAGGCAAATAAGGAATACCATTTCTTTGAATTGCCCAAATACGATGGTAATGGACGGGTGGTCAACTACTGGGTGAGAGAAGTATGGGTAGATAGACAGGGAAGGGAGATCACTCTGGAGCAGATGAGCCAGGATGAGGACTATCAGGAGCTCTATGGGTTCATAAGGGAATATCGGGTTTCCACAGAGCAGACCTCTTATCAGGTAGCAGACCACTACTCCGCAGATAGCCAAGAGATTTCGGTGGAAAACACCAGAGTAGGGACAAAAGACGTCTCCTGGTATAAGCAATGGGAAGACGACTATAACTACCAGAATAACCTGCGACCGGATATTTACCTGAATATCTACCAAACCGTTCACCAGTCCTCCGATCCCAGCGATACGTCAACCAGCCTGTATCTGGTCAATTACAAGTGGACGTACAATGAAGAGGCAGACCCAGAAGGGCAGTACGATAAGGAGTGGCATTGGATTGCCTTGCTGGAAAATCTGCCTAAGTACGATGACTATGGCTACGAGATCATATACTATGCCACTGAGCACACCGCGGTGAACGCCAAGGATTTTGATTACTTGGATGTACAATACGGAGCTCCGACAGGATCGGGAACTGGAATACAGGACATTGGAACGGAGTACGAGATTACAGACGCCAATGGCCTGTCATACGTGCAGGATGTGAGCAAATTAGAATCGGCACAGGCCCAATCGCCACACTATGCATTGATAGAAGAGGGGACGTTTACCAACCAAATTGCCCAGAATGTGACCATTCAGGGGAGAAAACTGTGGAACAACATGCCCGCAGGCTACCCAAGTGTAGATATGCCAGAAGTGGAGTTTACACTGTACCAACAGATTCAAGGGGCAGGAGATGAGACACGCAAGGCCGTAGCTACCCTTACAGTCTCTCAGTGGGCGGATCTCTACCAAAACGGCTCATACCTTTTCCGGCTGGAATACCAGGGGAAAAATACGATTACAGTTGATCCCCAGTCGGGTCAGATTGTGGTTTCCGGTGAGGAGGGTGCACAGAAACTGCCGAAGTACAATGATAGAGGGCAGCTCTATATCTATACCTTAGAGGAAGATGTGTTTGATACGCCGGCTCCAGACGACAGCTTAGTATACCACGACCCAACCATCAATACGTATCTGGTCTCTAACATATACGATAGCGTAAAAGGCGCGCTCTCTGTGAAAAAATATCTCAAGCTGCCCATGGGCGTAGATGGGCCGGAGGCATATCCCGCAGTCACCTTTGAGCTCTCCCGGCAGTATAGCAAAAAGGATGGAACACTATCTACTCCGGAGCAGGTGGATACTCTCACTTGGACCAGTCAGCAAGTGAAGGCAGCCTATGAGGCAGCCAGTGTCCCGGGAGACCCAGTGGAAAAGGTGCTAACCTTTGAAGATCTGGATATCTATGCCCCAAATGGATCGAGATACATCTATACTGTAACAGAGATCAAGACGTACCTTAACGGATATACCACTTGGGCAAAGAGCGGCAATGTGGCTTATGGTGAGCTCACGATAGATGATTGCTTAGGCGTCTCAGTATCCAACTTGCAGGTGACCGAAAACCAAGAGGGCGGACGGGGTGAGACAGCCAGCGATGTGGCGATTGCTGCCACCTTTGCAAACAGACAGGAGCCCGCTCCACAGCGCACCAACCTGACAGGAGAAAAACGTTGGAACGACTATGGAGATATCTTTGGGTTGCGCCCTAGCAGCATCACCCTGACGCTGTACCGCCATGCAGATGCCCAGCCAGGGCAGGGCAACGCCATTCCAGAAGAACAGGTGGCTGCAACCCCAATCTGGGAAAAAGATGAGGCTTCGGGTGTGTGGAAATATACCTATGAAAATCTAGAAAAGTACGCTCCCAATGGCATGCGGTGGAAATATGCAGTGAAGGAGCAGGTGCCTTCTTACTACGCCTCCTCTCCCACTTCGGGCAGAGTGACGGAAAATCAGTGGACGGATGGCCTGATCACCATGAATCCGCTCACCAACTCTCTATCCACTTCTGTGCCGTTTAGCAAGAGCTGGGTGGATTCGGATGGCAACGTCATAGAGGAGGATTATCTGGGCATAGACTTGAGCGTGGAGTTTCAATTGCAGGTAGGAGAACTGGGCGCCGGTGGACAGGTGAGCCAGTGGCAGGATGCAAGCACGTACTTTATCACTGCTCTAGGCGCAAATTACGACCGAGTGTTTGGAGGGAATTACCGCTTTACCCAGACCAAAACAGGGAAGATAGATGACGGGGATGTGTGGGGAAAGAACTACTCCTTTAGCGGCTTACCTCACTATATTGTGAAGGAAGGGCAAACGGGGACTGTTACCCAGCTAGCCTATCGGGTGGTGGAGACGAAGATCTCCTACGGCTTGGTAGAGCAGCTCATCACCATCCGAGAAGACGTCGCAGGCGCTCATACGTATGAATATATCTTTGGAGAAGGTCTGTTCTCACCGGCCTATTGGGCAAATGGAAAAGAGCAGGACCCAACCACCTACAACTACGATAACACGCGCCATATATATAACCGTTTGGAGACCACGAATCTGACCATTGCCAAGACCTGGGTAGGAGATGGAGATAATATCTATGGAAGCAGACCGGACACAGGGCGCGTGAACTACACCTGGGAGACCAGCTTTGTGATCCAATGCTCACTGGATGGCGGTGCCAGGTGGGAAAATGTGAAGGCATACCAGCAAGACGGCTCCACTGTGGATTTGGTGGAGACGCTATATGGCACAAATGGGGATAATTCCGTATCCTTGACGGTGTCCGGACTTCCTTCGGCAGACTTATCAGGTACAGCGTACCTGTACCGGGCGCGGGAGTTGCGGCCGGATTATGCATTGGAAGGCGGCAAGGTGAACCCCGATGACATCATAGAGGATGGAGAACGCTTTAACGATGCTTATCTTACCACCTATCAGGGCAGCCACGCTACCAACACGCTGAAGGAAACTCGGGTGTATGGAGAGAAAAAATGGAACCCTTCCTCTAAGCAGGTGCCTGTAACTATGGAGCTAGAGTACAAAGGCGCAGATGGAAGCTGGAAGAAATTCTCGCCTCGAGCCCAAGTGCGGCTGGATGGCACAGGGGATGATGAAGCGGCCTACTATGAATACCAGCCTTGGAAGGCTGTATGGGAGCATCTGCCAGAGGCCATGCCGGGAAGTGATTTATCCCAAGATGGCAAAACCCAGTATCGAGTAACTGAAACTCTGGCCGGATATGTGCAACAAGGAGCGGAGATTGGCACAGGGCAAGATGGGCATTTGTCGTATACCTTCACCAATGTGGAGGCAACCTCATTGCAGGTGGAAAAACGCTGGTATGGCGTGCCCGGTGGGGAGCAACTGCCTGTGGTAGTTGGGCTGTACCGCACGCTGGATGGGAACCCGGAGGGCGGCAATCAGGAGCCAGTGCTGGATTCATCGGGGCAACAAATGAAGTGTACCTTGAATAGCAATAACCAGTGGCAGGGGTCGTTTGCCAATTTGCCCAAGTACGATGACCAGGGCAGGGAGTACTTCTACTTTGCCCGTGAGCTCACCATTGGCGGCAAACCGGCAGAGCAGGCTTCGCTGTTTATCTACCATACAGACGAGAAGGGGGAGCATGGATATTCCACCCTCATACGGAACGTTGAACAGATAGATATCACGGGAACAAAGACCTGGAAGGACAATGGGGATGCCTATGCTACCCGGCCCGATGGGTTAGAGCTGACGCTATGGCGTTGGACGACGGAGGAGCAGCGAAAGGAAAAGGTAGAAGTACAGCCTCAGTGGGTGAAGAACGATGAGAAAGACCAGTGGACGTACCGCTATGCGGATCTGCCCACCCATGATACAAATGGTGCACGATATACCTATCAAGTAGAAGAGAGAATACCGGATGGGTATAAGCTTGCTCAAAATGGCTATGACCTTGCCAATACTCTGTCGGGGAAGATACAGATTCCTGTGCAAAAGCAGTGGAATGATGGAGATAATGAGGACGGTCTGCGGCCGGAGAGCGTTACCTTTGTCCTCTATGCCAATGGGGTAGAGATGCAGCGGGCGAAGCTCAAAAAGGACGCCAATCTATTCCAAAATATCTGGTATGGTCTTTTTGGCGGAGAGGATAACACTTGGGAGTATACTTTTACTGATCTGGAGAAATATGATGAAAATGGGAAGATTATCGAGTATACCGTAAAAGAGGAATGGGACACAGATGACTACGATATCACCCAAGATGGCTTTACCATTACCAACACAGTGCTCACTCAGATAGACGTGGAGAAGATCTGGGGCGGCGTGCCGGAAGAGCAGCGGCAAGAGGTTCTGGTGGGACTATACCGCACCACAGACTCTGATAAAGAGCCGGAAATCGTGCTGGGGCAAGATGGGCAACCGCTCACGCTGGCGCTCCAGGAAGATACCAGCTGGCAGGGAAGCTTCACGGGGGTGAAAAAGTTCGATGAGACTGGCGCTCGATATCTCTATTCTGTAAAGGAGTTGGAAGTAGGAGGCATCCCTGCAGAAGAATCCGGTTATTTGATTCACATGGGGCAGAGAGAGGATGGAACGCTGACAATTTCCAACATCGCTCACATGGACATCACAGGAACCAAAACCTGGAAGGACGATGGGAATGCCTATGGCACCCGCCCAGATGATCTCGCGCTAGTGCTCTGGCGCTCTACAGCCGGCCAGCCAGAGGAACAAGTAGAAGTGGAACCGGAATGGTCCAAAGAGGGCGACGTATGGGAGTACCAGTATACGGAACTGCCCAAGACGGATGACCAGGGCAATAGATATACTTATCGCGTAGAAGAGGTTGCACTAGAAGGCTACACTGCTGCGCAAGATGGATATCAACTTACCAACCTGTTGGCGGGAGAGATCCAAATTCCCGTGAAGAAGATTTGGCAGGACAGCAATAACCAAAGTGGATTGCGCCCAGAGAGCATCACGGTAGTGCTGTATGCCAACGGTCAGCCAGTCCAAGAGGCCGAACTGAAAAAAGATGCAGTGGGCCTGGAGTGGGTTTGGCAGACGATTACCGGTGGGGAAGACAACGTGTGGGAATATATCTTTAAAGGGCTGCCCAAATACGATGAGAACGGCAAGGAGATCCTCTACACTGTGGTGGAAAAGCAAGTGCCAGAGGGGTACGAGGTTGAATACGACGGCTTTACCATCACAAATGCCTTGGATGGAGACCTGTGGGTGTCCAAAGAGGTCTCCGGACTGGGCGGTGAGCCAAACCGGGAGTTCCACTTTACCATTCAGCTAGGGGATTCCTCTATTGAGGGAGCCTATGGTGATGTGGAGTTTGTAGAAGGTGCAGCAAACTTCACGCTAAAAGATGGAGAGTCCGTCCATGTGGAAGGATTCCCAGCCGATGTGGAGTATGTAGTGTCTGAAAAGGAGGCTAACACCGAAGGGTATACCACAACCATAGAGCAGAGTCAAGGCAAGGTAGTGGCAGGCATGGAGACTACCGTAAAGGCCATC
>CAJJPW010000120.1 GCA_905193725.1 uncultured Eubacteriales bacterium | reverse complement strand
AATTCAATGCCGCTCATCAGCGTGGAGGACGGGATCAGATCCAGCCCCTCGTAGGGGGTCTGGCGTATGTACGGCGTCAGGTCGCGCTGTTCCCTGACGGCGGTATACAGGTTGTTCCCGCCGCGGGCAAACTCCAGAGAGGTCTCGTCGTCAAACAAGGACAGCGTGAGATTCATCTGCATATCGCCGTCGATCAGCAGAACTCGCTTTCCCTCAGACGCCAGACTGTAGCCGATGTTGGTAGGTGATGTTTTATGAGATGCTGGGCGTTTGGGTGCAATCTGCACATTGTCCGGCCCAATGCCCGAATCCGCCACGACTTGCTCTTGAAAAAAGCGGTAAGTCTTAGCTGCAAGCAAGTGCAAAAATCTTTTGTCCTTCTCGCTGATCTCTGGGGCTGCTTTCCCTAGCTTTCTGCTCAGCTCTACAGCCATCCACGGCCCACACAAAAATGCCGCTCCCACTAGAGCGGTAATGGGAAAGGAAGGGCAAAACAGCAAGCTCACCCCCACCACATGGCAGGGGATCATAGAAGGAAGATAGCTGCGTGGTTCTCCCCCCTTATCCTGCCGCTCTGCCGCCGCTGCCGTCGTCCACTGCAACAGATTCTTTTTAGAGTGGAACAACCTGTAGCATGCCGTAAAAATCCCATCCAGACAGTTTACTCCAATGCCGGGCAAAAACAAAAAATGGGTAGCGGCATTTTTCCATCCCTTGAGCAGAGAAATTCCATTGCCCCAAAAGTCGAATCCAAATAGCCCATTCCCAATGGCAGAGGCGATAAGCCTCACCAAGTGAATCAGCGGACCAAAGAAGTTGTACGAAAGCCCCAGCAGGAGAAAGCCAACTCCCGTTCTGTTTGCCAGCAGGCACCCTATGATCAGACACAGTAGGCAGACCGGCGGATAAAAACACCGCAAGATATTTTCCAGTATTTTAAATCTGCCCAGCTTTCCCACTGGATTTTTTTCTCGTTTTCCCTGTTCATTGGCGACTCTGGGTAGTAGGTAGGGCAGCAGCTGTATGTCTCCCCGAATCCAGCGATGCTCTCGCGAAAGATAGGATTTCAAGGTGTGAGGCACACCATCCAGCAGTGTGACATCCTCCAGCTTTCCCGCTCCTAACACGCAACCCTCCAGCAAATCGTGGCTGAGAATTCTGTTTTTGGGGAATCTCCCTTCCAACACCTCTAGGTACACGTCGATGTCGAAGATCCCCTTGCCTGTAAAACTACCCCTGCCAAATACATCCTGATACACATCGCTTTGGGCAAAGTGATAGCTGTGAATCCCAGGGTTTTGGCAGAGCAACTGGGAAAACCCTGTGGCGCCAGCCTCTTGTATGCCCACGTCGATGTTCACCCCCAGCACCCCATAGCCGTCTACCACAGTTTTTCTCTCCCGATCTACTTGAGGCCGGTTGAGGGGGTGTGCCATTGCCCCAATCATCTGCGCCGCCGTGCCATACAGCAGTTGAGTATCGCTATCTAAGGTGATGATATATTTTACGTCTTTTTGGAGATCAGGGCTGACCCATAA
Source organism: uncultured Eubacteriales bacterium (assembly GCA_905193725.1). GTDB lineage: Bacteria > Bacillota > Clostridia > Christensenellales > Christensenellaceae > CAJJPW01. The sequence continues at coordinate 5,235 of CAJJPW010000120.1, read as the reverse complement.
AAACGTCTCGGCTGACACCTTGTTTCGGAGCAGCCCGGATAAGTCCATCAGCGCTCCTCGCTTGCGCTCTTCTGGGGCGAACTTCTTTTCCCTTTCCAGATAGACACGTTTTCTCACCGCACCAAAAAATTTAGGCGCTTTCAGGCCCAGATTGCACTTTTGGATCTCCGATTGGAACAGTTCTATCAGCGGTTGATCCTCGTTTTCCCACTCTCTTTGAGATTCCTTGAGGTCTGCCAGTATCGTAAAATACATTCCCTCTAGAGGGTTGGCACAGTCATACACTTTTAGCTTTTCCACTGCCTGATGAATAGCCGATTCATGGTCCAATAAAATGGGAATCACCACCATCGTCCGCTGTTCCTGGGGCAGACGCTTTTCCACTTTCAGCTTAGGCACTAAGCGGCTGGGATAGTATTTTTGGTAGACGGTATCCAACAGCGTCTTTACCATGAAAAACGAGGGAATAAGCCCCAACAAAAACAGCCAGATGTGCCCGCTCCCCTCTATGCCAAAGGTGGCAAATAGCAAACTCGCCGTCACCGTAAATAGATAGAGCAGGCTAAAATATCCCTTTGCAGAGGCTGTATCCCCTCTGGCGTTTTTCCCCAACACATTCAGCAATTTCTCCTGCCCCGGCCCATAGAGATAGTAGCTTAAGAATGATCCGTTATCCTCCGCCAATTTTCTGGCATGCCGTACAATGGTCTTTTCTGCCACATGGGTTTTTAGGCTCAACCGGCTCACCTGCATCAGGTCATTTAGCTGGCTCTGCCTTGTCTGCCTTGTAAAAACCTCATCTTCACACAGCACCTGGTATACCTGGCTCAGCCCAAAAGCAGCCTCCTTTCCCATGAGGCCCTTGCATACTTCCAGGGACTCTACGGCTCCTGTGAGCACCTTTTGCGCCTTATGATAGCTGGCGATAAACTCCCGAGCCTTTTGCGCCAATTGAGTTTCACGCGCCCCTTGGGGCATCTCCTCCCGGGACTGTTTCCAAAGCTGTATCTTAGAGGGTTTGCTGCCATACCTCCATAGGAGATAGGCAGCCATCTCCTTTGCAGGGATGCCCTGAATGTGGTCGATATCTTGGAGTGTATCTAACTGCGCCTGTGGCATGTGCTTAAGCCACGTAACGGCTTTTTGCAAGGCGTCTTCTACTTGGCAGGTATAGCGCAGCGCTGCCACCATATTTTGTAGCAGTGCATACTCCATAACTGGCTTGATTTGCAAGATTTCATGAAATCCCAACGGCCTTTTGCTCTGATATTCCCTCAGAAACTCCAAAAAGGATTTGCGCCGCAGGTTGCAGCAACTGTTCTTTAGGTATTCGTCAATGAGAAAGCGCGTGCGAAGTACTAGTTTTTCGCCGCGAAACATAAAAAGGTGCCCCCTCTGCCAGACACCAAACTGTTTGGTGAGAGAGCTAATAGCGCCGTGGATGAGCGTATAGTGATCTAGTAAAAAGCTATGGATAGATCCACTTAGCTCGTGATCATCTTTTTGGGATAACTTATAAAACGTCTTTTTCAGGTATCTCAGGTCCATGCGGAACATGCTATGATAAAAGCGTTTTTCCACAAAAAACACCTTTTGCTCTACGAGGTCTTGTATGATGGGTTTCATTTCCTCTGCGCTAGTATCTTGAAAAGCTAAAAAGTACTGTAACTTTTGCCGTTTGTTTTGCATAAAATCCCACATCTTGTCCTTCTCTGTCAATTTCCTACCATGTTCAAGCGCTTTTGCCGTTTATCTGCAATAAAAAACAGCAAATACTCTCTTTTAAAGTATTTGCTGTAAAATATTTTCGATTCATATTTGCCTACAAAAGCAATGATAAAAATTTGTTTGAGAATGGCCTGTAAGCCGAGTTCTGTCAAAGGATGACCATCTATCTAGGCCTGATGTTGCCAAACAGGCTCATGCGATTCCAAAGGACGTAGCGGGCCGCTATTCAATGTCCTCATACCAATCTTGCACCAAGCGGGGTTTACATAGCATGCTATGTCGCCATAGCCCTGGTGAGCTCTTACCTCGCCTTTCCACCCTTACACCTGCCCAAATTGGGCAAATGCGGTATCTCTCTGTTGCACTTTCCTTAGAGTCGCCTCCACCGGACGTTATCCGGCGCTCTGCCCTGCGGTGCTCGGACTTTCCTCACTTCTTTCAAAGCGCAGTCATCTAGCCATCTCAAACAAAATTGATATCCAAATTTTTTTGCGCCTTATTCTTCAATATACAGGATTCTGCCGCAGCTTTCACACTCTACAGGCGTATTAGAGTTTTTAATGGTAATGGCAATGCTGGAGGGGAGCTGCATATTGCATCCCGAGCATCTCTCATTTTTATAAGCTGCCAGCGGGTCTGGGTGCATCGCCCGGATTTTCGTATATCTCTCTATGAGTTTGGGATCCACAGCCTTTGCCCTCTCAGATACCTGTGCCTTTAGCTCGTTTAATTTTGGTGCGTTTTTCTCCAGCTCTTTATCATAAACCTCCTTGAGAGCGATGAACTCCTGTTTTGCCTTTTTTATTTGAATCATCGTCTTTTTAATTCCCTCTTCTTGCGCCTCTATCGAGCGAATTAAGTTTTCTGCCTTTCCCTTGCCTGCCGCGATCTTTTCGTATGTCGTCTCGAAATCCTCCACAATCTGTTTGACTTCTTTGGCATCTAAATCTTCCACATCCGTTTCGCTAATGTAGTTGAGATCAATATCCAGCTCTTTGAGCTCGTCTTCCCACTTCGCGTTTTTACTCATCAGCTCTGAGACCTGGTTTTGCTCCACTACAATATCCCGTTCGTATTTTTTGAGTTTCGTCTGCCCATCGTGCAGCATTTTCTGTAGTTTCGCCAATTTCTTTCTCACATCTGTGTTGGTGAGTGCCGCTTCAAACTTAGATAAATCCGTCAGCGCTTCGTGATATCTCATCAGATTTTTTACATCAATCAACTTAACTCTCCTTTCTCCTGTTCCCCACTACCGTACTGCCTAAAAAACGGTTTCTCCACCTCAATCCTCGATTTTTTTCAGCTCTACAACGCCACATAGGGCCTTTTTTCTCCATTAGGCAATACCATCTCTAGTTTATATTCTAACCTGTTTAGCTCGTTTTGTAAACTCTCCATCAAAATTTGCCTTGCGCATTTCTCGGTGTCGTAGTGTCCTGCCACATAGATAGGCAGCCCCATCTCCATTGCCTCCAAATACTGGTGGTACTTGATCTCCCCTGTTAAAAAGGCATCTGCCCCTGTATCTTTTACCAGCGCAAGCATATCGCCCCCTGCTCCACCGCATATCGCCAATTTCTTTATCTCGGCGTCCTGTGGGCCGCAGTAAAGTAGCGTATCCGTCTCCAGCAGTTTTTTGATTTTCTCCCCTAAACGCATGGCATCTAGCTTTGCTGGCAGCTCTCCCACAGCTCCCAAATAGTATTGCTGCACAGGATATGCCAGCCGGTACACGTCGATCGCTGGCTCCTCATAGGGGTGTGCCTGTCGAATTGCCGCCACCAGGCGGTTCATCTCAGATTCTCTGGCCAGCACCTCCACTTTCACTTCCTCCACCTGCTCCCTTTGATTCACCTTTCCGATAAATGGATCCGCCCCATCTAACGGCCGAAAGGCCCCCTGGCCTGCTACCGAAAAGCTGCACTGGTCGTAGCCTCCCATATGTCCCGCCTGCCTTTCGAACATTGCCTGTTCCACCTTTTCTCTGTACTCAATGGGAGCATATACCCCTACTTTGCACATGGGCACCTTGCTGGAGACCTCAATTCCCTGAACCCCAGACAGTCCAAACAGCTTCGCCAGCCCCATGTTGATGCCCTGTTGGCTGCAATCCAGGCTAGTGTGGGCGCAATATAGGTTGATCCCCCGGCGAATCAGCTGGATAGCCAAGGCGCTTTGCCGGTCTCTTCCATCTAAATTCCGCATTTGTTCAAACAGCAGCGGGTGGTGGGAGATGATCAAATCGCATCCTCGTTTCTCTGCCTCCTCAATGATCGGATAGGTCACATCCACGCAGATCATCGCTTTCGATACCTCATCCGATACCCGGATGTTCATTCCCGAATTGTCAAAGGAAAACGCCGCCTCTTCTGGGGCAATCTGGTTTAGTATTTTTATGAGATCATCTGTCTTCATAGGGTATTTGCCTCCTGTCTCTTTCTCTTTTGCTCATGCAAGATGATTCTCTCTTTTCCTGCTTTAGAAATTTTTCATAAGCGCCTTACTCGACTTACTGTTTCAATATATTCTCATAGGCTGCTACCTGCTTTTGGAGCCTGGCGATTTCCCTTGGATGCTCTTCTACATCCAATTTGGCCAATATCTTCGTTGCCTTTGTCCACCTTTTTTGCACCAGCGCCTGTAGCTGGGAGGAATGGCGCTGTAAATTGAGCGGGCCAAATTCCAACTCCAACGGGGTAAACCGCCTTGTCTCCTGCCCTGCTTTTGCGCATAGGATTTGGTAAAACCGCTCTCCCTCTTGGGCGATGGTTTCTTCTACCAGCCGAAAGCCGTTTTCCCACAGGAAGAGCCGCAAACGATCCTCATAGTTATTGGGGGAAAGCACCAGCAGTTGCGCGCTCTTGGCAACCTCCATTTGCTGTTCTAGCATGTGGATGATGAGCATCGCCCCCATGCCGCTGATGATAATCCCCTGGGCCTCCCCCTCTTTTAGCACCGTCAGCCCGTCCCCCACGCGAAAGTCCATTGTTTGCTGCAAGTCCAGCTGTTCCGCTAAATGTCTGGCCTTTTTCAGAGACTCGCTGCTGATATCTGTGGTGATCGTCTTTTGGGCTTTGCCCTGGAAGAGCAAGCGCGCCGATGTCTGACCGTGGTCAGCGCCGATATCTGCTATCACAGGATACTTGGGCATCATCTCTACAATGGCAGCAATCCTCATCTTCTTTTCCACAAGCCCTTTCTCCCTTCTCTCATTTATCTTCTTAATTAAATAATCCACAGTCTAGTGGACTTCTTTATTCTTTGTTTCATTATACCACGAATAGGGTATATATGAAAAACATTGCAAACAAGCCATCTGGTTTGAATGAACAAGAAGCCGTTAAAAAGTGATGTATTTCTTTTCTTCTGAAAAAACCAATAAGGAGCAGAATCCCTCTGCTCCCTGTAGATATTATATTCCTATTTATGCAGTCTACGCTTGCTGAGGACTTTCCTCTAAATCTTTTTGCAGCAACTGCCTTTTGTATCTGAGCAATATGATGAGGG
>CAJJPW010000119.1 GCA_905193725.1 uncultured Eubacteriales bacterium | reverse complement strand
AAACCCTGCCGCAGAATCCAAAGAAAAAAGCCGTAAAAGCCGAAAAAAATGAACCGATTCGGCCTAAAAGCTTTTCGGAATTGCTTTTTTGCGCAAAGTGGTGTATCGTAATAAGGTATTGCATCTCCCGCCGCCCCTTTCCGCGGCGGGGAAAAACACGGCCAAGGAGAGCACGCATGAGCGAGTATCTGGATATTCCCCATAGATCGCCACTTCTCTACGTTACAAATAGCGTCTACATGGAAGATGGCAACATGCTGGAATTCTCGGAAAACTACTATGTATCTTCTCGGTATAAATATTCATTAACGCTATATGGCTGATCGCTTTACATAAGGCAGCTTTGAACCATGACAGGAGGAAAAGTTAAGTATGAGAGTAAACGGCGGAAGAGCAGTAGCAGAGGTGTTGAAGGAACAAAAAGCCGCGTACGTCTTTGGCATTCCAGGGGGGCAGACCCTTTGGGTGACAGACGCTTTAATTGGCAGTGATGTTACTTTCATCCCCACAAGGCACGAAGGTGCAGCAGGACATGCCGCAGATGCATATGGAAGGCTGACGGGAAAGCCGGGTTATTGTTTGGCGACTACAGGCCCAGGCGCCACCAATCTAATTACACCCATGGGTGGGGCCATGCGGGATTCCAGCCCGATGGTGGTGATCGTATTTCAGAATAGAAATAGCGATTACTTTAGAGGAGATGCCCAAGAGGCAGATCACAGGAGCCTGTTTTCCGGGCTGTGCAAGGCGTATCTTCCGGTACAAAGCGCAGAAGCAGCAGTGTGGGCCATGCGGGAAGCTTACCGCATCGCCATGACTGGCAGAAAAGGGCCGGTAGTGGTAGATCTGTTCCGAGACGCAATCGAGGAGCAGGAGACGGATTACACCTTTGTGGATCCTACGCAGTACTGCTTTGACGAACAGCATTTTCCAAATGAAGAGAAAGTAAAACAAGCTGCCGAAAAGCTAGTGAATGCAGAAAAATTGGTGATTTACTGTGGAAATGGAGTAAAATCTGCCAGGGTATCCGACCAGGTGATAGAGCTGGCGGAACTGCTCAGAGCTCCAATTGTCACCAGCTTTAACGGAATTGGCAGTGTGAGCACAGAGCACGAGCTGGTATTTGGCCCCCGCTCTCGCCACGGAAGCAAGCTCACCAGAGGTATTTTAGAGGATGCGGATTTGGTATTGGTGCTGGGCTCTAGCATGAGCGCAGTGGCCACTAACCGGTGGAGCATTCAGCTGAAGGAAATCATTCAAATCGATAAAGAGGAAAAGATGATAGGCCGCAGCTATCCAGCCAGCATTGGAATTGCAGCTTCCCTAGAGCCAGCATTGGAGAGCCTGATTCAGGAGGTAAAAGACGGCAAAGAGGGAAAATTGGCAGAGAGAAAACAGTGGCTAGAGGAACTGTGGCAGAGGGAAAAACAGTGGAAACAAGATGTTTTCAGCGGCGAGATTGCAAACAGCAAGGCCACACCTGCTCCTCCCATCGCAGTGATGGCAGAGCTGGGAAAGGCTCTCAAAGAGGGAAGTATTCTCTGTTCGGATGCGGGGAACCCCGGCGCATGGGCACATCTTCTCCCCATTAAAAAAGGCATGCGCTTTATGAAACCAGTCAACTATGGAAACATGGGGTTTGCCATCCCCGCTGCAATCGCCTGCCAACTGGCAGAGCCAGAGGCAGAAGTGGTGGCAATTTTGGGAGACGGCTCGCTGGGCATGACGTTAGCAGAGCTGGAGACGGCCAGCAGACTGAAGGTACCGGTAAAAATCGTGCTCTTTAACGACGGAGCTTTTGGAAATATCAAGCAGGAAGAGCTCTATAAATTTGGTGAAAACCGTTATATTGGCGTCGATCTATCTGACCTGGACTACTTTGAGACGGCAAAGACCTTGGGCTGCAACGCCATATGTGTGGAAAAGGCAGAGGATTTGCCCGGGGCATTGGAAGCCGCGAGACAGTACGATGGGCCGACCATGATCGAAGTAAAATTTGACGGTTCTTATACAGTATGGCCAGAGGCTTTTTAAAGCGGCCAGGAAAGAGGCAGTATTATGGAGGATAGAAGAACATCAAAAGTAGTTTCTGCCAGTGAAGCTGTAAAACTCATTAAAAGCGGCAGTAAGCTGGCAATTGGAGGCTCGCTCATTCGCCGGCATCCGATGGCCCTCATCCACGAGATCATTCGTCAACAGATCAAAGATCTTACCATTTATGCGTGGAGCAGCGGCATAGACATCGATCTATTGGTGGGAGCAGGATGCATTAAGGAAGCCCATTCCTCCTACGTGGGTATGATGAACATCGGACTAGCAAAAAACTTCAGGAGAGCGGTGCAGCAACAGAAAATCCGTTTTGTAGACGCCAGCGAGACGTGCTGTATCGACCGGTTCCGAGCAGCCACAGTGGATTTATCTTTTTCCATCACCAAAGTGCCGCTGGGTACAGACATGCAGCTGAATCCGGAGTTTCAGACCGAGATCACCTGCCCGTTTACCGGACAAAAATACGTGGCGCTCAAGGCCTTTGATCCAGATGTGGCGATTTTGCACTTCCATAGAGCAGACAAATTCGGAAATTGCCAGATGGATCCGGGCAGAATGATGGACAATGAGACGGACATTCTCATCGCGAAATCCGCCAAAAAAGTGATCGTCAGCGTGGAGGAAATCGTAGATGAGTCGGAAATCATCAGCACCAACACCCGCACGTTTTTGCCCAAGGTATTTGTGGACTATGTAGTAGAGGCGCCATTAGGAGCGCACCCCTGTTCTTGCGATTGTAGGTATGATTTTGATTTACAGCATGCAACCCTATACCAGGAATACGCACAGACTCAGGAGAGCTTTGACAGATACATTCAGGAATATATCCTGGATACCAAGGACTTTGCAGGCTACCTTGATAAAGTGGGCAAGGAATGCATCGATAAGATTATGAGATAGGAGTGTTGCGACATGAGAAGTTATACCTTAGAAGAACTGATGGCGGTAACACTGTCTAAGCACCTAAAGGACGGAGAGATGGGCTTTGTAGGCGTGGGAACAGGTGGCAAGGCATACATTCGGGCGATTGGCATTCCCGCTGTGGCCTCTAGGCTGGCACAGCTCACCCACGCACCAAATTACACCATCATGTTTGGCCCGGAGATCGACCCATTGCTGGACAGCGATTCCATCCCCGAGACCAACTGGGAATACGACTTGATCAACTGGCCATGCAGGAGCCAAATGCCTATAGAAGATGCACTGGGCATCTTCAAAAATCACAAGCTGGATGTGGGCATGGTGTCCGGCGTGCAAATTGACCAATATGCCAATTTGAATATCGTGTGCATTGGTGATTACTTTAAACCCAAGGTGAGGCTCCCAGGTTTTCTGGCACAAGCAGAGCTGGGATGTTATGCAAAACGCTTGGTGGCTATGATGAAGCACGATAAGAGAACTTTTGTAGAGCAAGTGGATTTTGTAACTTGCCCAGGACACAATAGAAGAGAGGGGCTTCCTGGAGGGGGAGTACAGCTGATTATCTCGGATTTAGCGGTGATGGACATCAACCCACAGACCAAGCGCATGAGGCTCAAAAGTGTACATGAGGGAGTGACAGTTGACAGAGTGCGGGAAAACACCGGGTTTGAACTGGAAATTCCAGAAAACGTGCCTATGACCACTCCTCCAACTCAAGAGGAGAAGGAGATGATACGGACCCGTATCGATCCCAAGAAAAAATGGCTCAACGCCAACATCACCATGCAGCCGGCTACCTTGGAGGAAGAACAGTGAAAAGTACGGAACGATTAATTTTTCATATTGATGTCAACAGTGCATTTCTTTCCTGGGAATCAGCCAGAAGGGTGAGCCAGGGGCTGCCGGATCTCAGAGAAATTCCTTCCTGTGTAGGAGGAGATCCAAAGAAACGGACAGGTATCGTGGTTGCCAAATCTATCCCTGCAAAAAAATACGGGATCCAGACCGGCGAGCCAGTAGCCATGGCTCTTCGGAAATGTCCCAATCTGGTGATCGTTCCCAGTGATTTTGAATTATACGATAAATGTTCCCGGGCATTTAAAGCAATCTGTGCTTCCTTTGCACCTGTGATGGAATCTTTTTCCATTGATGAGGTATTTCTGGATATGACAGGTACTTCTCTGATCTATCCTGACCCTGTAGCTGCTGCTCATGAGCTGAAAGGCAAGATTCACAGAGAGCTGGGATTTACAGTAAATGTAGGAATTTCTACCAATAAGCTTTTGGCAAAGATGGCATCAGATTTTCAAAAGCCGGACAGAGTACACACTCTGTTCCCGGATGAAATCCCGGAGAAAATGTGGCCTCTTCCTATCCGTAATCTGCTGTTTCTGGGAAAAGCTTCCGAGCAGAAGCTTCTGAATCAGGGAATCCGTACCATCGGTGATCTGGCAAGAGAAAGAGCATCCAATGTGCAGTACTGGCTTGGGGAAAAAACGGGACATCAGCTATGGCAATATGCCAGAGGTATCGATGATTCCCCTGTAAAAGCAGTGCCTGATGAGGCAAAAGGTTTCAGCGTGGAAACTACTTTTAACGATGATATTACTTCCATAGAGCAGGTGTTTCCCATACTTTTGGAGCAGTGTGATGTTCTGGCAACCAGAATGCGCAGAAAAGATAAGAAATGCAACTGTATTTCCGTGACTTTCCGTACTTTGGATTTCAGAAACCGTTCACACCAGACAAAGCTGGAAAATGCTACAGATCTTACAGATGAAATTTATATAAATGCTACAAGACTTTTTAAAGAATTCTGGAAAGGACAGCCGCTACGTCTGATTGGTGTGGCACTGACAGGCCTTACAGATGGCACTTATGAACAGATGTCTCTGTTTGAAGATACAGAAAATAAAGAACGCCACAGAAAGCTGGATGCAGCTATGGATGAGATCCGGATGAAATTTGGAAATGATAAGATCACCCGTGCCAGTATTATGAACAGCAATGCACGGATTGGGCGAAAAGCGAAAGCACAGATGAAAAACGAAAAGACGGAAGAACCGTAAGTAAAGAGAGGACTGAGCATTAAGAACAATGCGACAATCCTCCCTTTATAAAAAATTCAGAAAAAGTTTTATCGTTCCATCATACTGATAGATTCGATTCCTACACTTCCTCCACGTACCACTTCAATTCTGTGAAATTCTTCCTTGATCAGTTTCACTACTGCGTCATTCTTGGTTGCTGTCTGGACAAATTCCAGGAGCAGGCTGTCTTTGCCATAGTCAATGACCTTTGCCTTGAAGGTTTCGGCAATCTGAAACAGTTCAACCTTATCTTCTTTGGAACAGTTAAAAACCTTAATATACAGAATCTCTTTCATGCGGACAAATACGTCTGTGAAATCAATAACCTTAATAACCTCGATCATACGGTTCAACTGTTTTTTGATCTGTTCAAAAGTTTCATCATCACTGACAGTTGCGATCGTCATTCGAGATACTGTGGGGTCCTCGGTGGTTCCTACAGTAAGACTGATCTATCACGAGATATGTAAATGGTTAAGTGAGCTTTGTTAATTAAAATATACTAAAATATTGTCTTTTTTGACAAGAAATTATAGAAAATAAACAAAATAACACAATGCAAAAAACAATGCATAAAATAAAAGAATGTCCCTTTGAGGAACATTCTTTTAATGTGTCTGAAGGAAAACTTTTAATCTGGGAAGCTGGTTGTTAAGGATAAGAGTTTCCGGAAACATGAGCTGGTGAACGAATTCTTCGGCATAGGTGAAATCTCCAACATGTTCTTTTCCGTGGCTGTCGCTGGACAAAATAACAGGAAGCTGATATTTCTGACAGAGATACAGGATTCTGGCGGCATTGGCTCTTGTGTCTCCCCGATATCCTCCGGGTGCGAGGGAAGCTTCGTTTATTTCAAAAATAACATTTTCCCGTAAAGCTGCTCTTGCCAGCGTTTCATAATCTACAGGGAAATGTGTATCGTCGCAGTGGCCGAGTATTTTTACAGCAGGATGTTTCATTGCATTGATGTAAGCTTCTGTATTCTGAGATACAGAGCCTGAACGGTAGTTCTGCCGATGCATACTAATGATAGCGTAATCCAGGTTGTTCAGCAGTTCATCTGACAGATCTGTATGTCCTGCACTGTCTAGGATGTTTAGTTCAACTCCGTAAAGAATATCTATGCCGAATCTTTTTCTGGGATAAAAAGGAAGGCTTCTGAAATAAGAAGAAGTTCCGGAAGCCAGAGTTCCCGGGCCGTGGTCAGAAATCCCAAGGAGTTTCAGTCCTTTTTTGCTGGCTGCTTTTGCCATGTCAGAGATGGTACAGGTGGTTCCGTGACCGCTGGCGATAGAATGTGTGTGGATGTCAGAAAGATACATTGTTTGTCTCCTTTCCAGAGCGGTTTCTATATATGATAAGAGCCTTACGGAAGATGCAAAGCTGCTGTTTGATGGTACATTCGTTATATTCAAGTATGACAGATGAGGATTTAAATGTCAATGAGGAAACAAAATAAAAACAACTGAAATACAACAAAAATCAAATAAAAAGCAACACAAATAAACGGCTGATACATGTTAAATTATGTTGACTTCGGGAAAATGAGAAGGTATAATGGAACTATATGAAAACACGGGGGCTTATTGCTGATCAATGACAGCGATAGCACTGTTTGCTTATGTGTAGACAGTTACTTCATGAGAAAGGAGTAACATGGAAAAATTTCAAACATCAGACATTCCCGGAATTCTCTTATGAATGGCTGGAGGCTGAACTGGATACTGG
>CAJJPW010000118.1 GCA_905193725.1 uncultured Eubacteriales bacterium | reverse complement strand
AACAGCTGATTTTTTTCTTTCATGCCGCGCCCCCTGTCTTTTCTGTGTATACTAAATATTATTTTATCTTGTTTTTATAAATAATTCTATAGCAACTGTCATTTTTCTACTTAGTTTGCAGGTGGTTTTGTTATATTCCCAAAGCCACCTGCAAAGAAAAGTTATTTTACTGGAGCTGAGGCAAAGAAAACTCTCATATTTTTGTCCCCGTAATTTACCAGCTGATATGTGGTGTTTTCCGGTAGATAGAGCCCCTCTTCTGGGTAGAGCACAATAGTATCCTTTTTATCCGGCAAGAAGACGGTTACTTTATCCTCTATGGCATAGAGGAAGCACTGCCCCACATGGCAAATGGGCTCGGTGTATCTGCACACACTGCCTCCAAAGGGCACGATATACTCCCCTACCTGCATAAAGTCGTTGCTGACAGATAGCTTAACCAAGGTAGGATGTTTGGTGCCGTGGATGGCAAGCAGCTTTTTCTCCTCGGTGATGTGGGCGATAATTCCAGTTTCTCTTTGGAGTTTGCCGTCAAACGGCCAGCTTCCCATATCGTCTGTGGTGCCGATCCGTGTGTTTTGTAAGAGGGCTGGGCTCTTGGGCATAGAGGCGTTGTCCTTACCTAAAAATGTCTTGCGCTTCATCTGTTCTCCATCTGTGGGGAAGAGCTGATCCTCTACGATTTTTGGTGCGATGACGGCCATAATCCGCAAGGAGGTCTCTTCAAAATTGTAGGCAACATGTGCGCCTCCCTTGGGAATGAGCAGGGACTCCCCTTCTTTTACCCGAATCACCTGTCCAATCTCTGGGTTATATTGGGTGATGGCGCCTTTTAAGACGATGTACATCTCGTCTCCTGGATGGTAATCCGGTGGATCAAAAAAGCCTCCCGGGCCGATGTCCATTGTACAGATGGTGAGTTTATCTGTGCTCACGAACATCTGGTTGTAGTCGCTGTAATCAAGGCCCTCATCTGGGTAGATGAAGTGCCCGATGTTTGCCTTAGTCAGGTGAATGGGCTCTGTCTTCGGGCCCTCAGTATAAGGTTGATTAGTAAATAATGGTTTCATAACTAGCATTCCCTTCTGGTCGAAAATTAGTTGGTTTTCCTGGGCCTCTCTATCTCAGAAAGGCCCAGTGTGTCTGTTAGAATATGTCTTTGTACTCGTCGATGTTGTCTTTGCTCAGTTCCAGCGGAGGTCCAAGAATAACTTCTGTGCCACCAGCACCATCGTCTGTGATTTCGAACTCGCCCAGACGCCCAGCGGAGAATGTCTCTCCTACTGCGCCAGTGATATCTCCCTGTAACAGGGCGTAAGTGGTATAAGCGCTCAGGTACCCTAGATCAATGGGATTCCAGATGTATACGGTATCGTTGATGCCGCTTTCAATGTACTCTGCCTGTAAGCTGGGCAGGCCTACGCCTGTTACGTATACTTTACCGGTCAGTCCCTGGTCTTCCACCGCTTTACTCACTGCTGCACATCCCACTGTTGTTGGGGAGATGAGCGCTTTCAGGTCTGGGTAGGTCTTGAGTAGTCCAATGGCTTCGTTGTAGGATTTTTGTGTTTCATCGTCTCCATAAACAATATCTACCAATTCCATATTTTCGTACTCTGGCTTTTCCAATTCCACTTTCATGGCGTCAATCCATGCATTTTGATTCACCATGGTAGCACCGGCAGAGACGATTGCGATTTGACCCTCATATCCAATGGTTTCGGCAATGCCCTGAATTTCACTGGCTCCAATATCCGTTGCGGAAGCCTGGTTCACATGTACGCTCCGTCCCTCTGGGCTGACTGCAGAGTCCCAAGAGATGACTTTAATGCCAGCATTTTGGGCTTTTTGCAGCGCTGGTACCACTGCATTGAGGTCATTTGTCGCAATGGCAATGGCGTCTACCTTTTGGTTGATAAATCCCTCGATGATCTCGATCTGCTCCTCTACCGTAGCTTCAGAAGGGCCGTTGGTGATGAATTCCACACCCAGTTCTTCTCCCGCTTCGGCAAATCCAATGTCTGTCGCCGTATAAAATGGGTTGCCAGCGATTTTGATGACAACGCCTACTTTCAATCCTTCGGTTGATGGTTCTTCGCTAGAGGGCTGCTCAGAGGACTGTTCTGAAGTAGAGGGGGATTCCCCACCTGACTCCTCTGCTGGAGCCTGGCCACAGCCAGCTAGTACGCCGACTACCATCAGTACGGCTAGTAACAATGTGATCGCTTTTTTCATGTTTCTTTCTCCTTTTATTTTTATTTTTTTAAAGAAGCAGTGCTTCTATGGTACATAAAAAACCCCTTTTTTATGTCGTCTAGATGACCCCCGTTTTGGCTTAGCTCACCTCCTCTGCCTGTTTATGTTGTATCTTTTGCTTTTGTCGCTTTAGTTTCTGCTTGGTACGCGCATCCTCCACCAAGTTTGGGATGACCAGCACGATAATCAGCAACAGGCCGATGACCATGGGCATGATCTGCCCAGGTACATTGATGATGTTCATGCCGTACCGCAAATATCCCATAAGGAATACCGAGAGCACCGCCCCGATGACGCTTCCCTTGCCGCCAGCTGTGCTTATACCCCCTAGTACACAGATGGCGATGATATCCAGCTCATAGCCTTGCGCGATATTCGGCCTCGCACTGGCCAACCTTCCCAGCAGGAAAATTCCTCCCAGTGCAGACATCAAACCGTTTAGGGTATATAGCCCCAATTTAATGCGTCTTACGTTGATTCCGTTGTATTCACTGGCTACCGATGGCAAAAATCCGCTTGCCCAGCGCTGTGTGGTGGATGACGATGTAGAAGATCACCGCCAGTACCAAAAAGATGGTCAAATTGATGGGGATGGGCAGTCCAGGTGCTATGTACCCCCAACCCAGATTGGAAAACCATGCGGGGAATCCGCCAGAGGCCTGGTCTCCCAAGATGATATATGCAATGCCCCGGTAGATGGTCATGGTAGCCAGTGTCACAATCATCGGCGCCAGTTCCTTGAAGAACGTGATGATAAATCCATTGATAAATCCGCAGATCAGCCCAATCACCAGTGCCAGCACCATGGCTACTTCAAATGGTACTCCACTATTAAAGAGTTCCGCCATGCAAACCGCGCTCAGACACGCCGTAGAACCTACCGAAATGTCGATCTCTCCCAAGACCAATATCAGCATCATAGACAGCACAATCACGCCTTTGTCGATAAACGACATGGAATTGTCTATGAGCATTCCAAAGGATACCATATCCGGCTCCATAATCTTCAGGCCCAGGCACACCAGCACGAGAATGATGGCAAGCAGTGTTTCCCAGCGAAACAGTTTGGTATACCATGGCCTATTGTTAGAAAGTTGTAGTTCACGTGTTTTATTCACTTAGATCACCTCATCTTCCTCTCTGCCCGTTAAATTTCCCGCTTTTGCAGTGCTGCTCTTCTAGAGCGCCGCATCATCAGCGCATTGACGACGATAGCCACTAGAATGATCGCCCCTTCAATGGTGTCTTTCACAAAGGAGGATACCTGTATCATAGGCAGTGCGCTGTTGATTACTCCGATGAGCAGTGCTCCCATGAGCACCCCAAAGATCTTTCCGCTGCCTCCCGTGATGGATACTCCTCCTAGTACACATGCTGCAATGACCGACATTTCAAATCCAGTGCCCGTCTCAAAAGAGGCAAAGGCGTATCTAGAAGTCCACAGCATGCCGCCAAATCCTGCCAGGCCGCCTAGCAGCAGATACACCAAAAAGGTAACCCATGCCACTTTGATGCCGCTCACTTTTGCCGTCTGTACATTTGAGCCGATGGCGTATATCTTTCTGCCCGTTCTCACATAGTTGGTGAAGATATAGAAGATCACATAGATGATTGCTGCCGATAAAATTAGCGTGGAGATCCCCAGTATGGTGTCGCTAGAAAAGGAGATAAATTCCTCTGTAAGTTCATAGGTATTGACCCACTTGCCGCCGCTTACAAAATAGATCAGCGCTCTACCGATGTTCATCATCCCCAAGGTAGCCATAATGGGCAGCACTCGACATTTAGAAACCAGCAGACCGTTAATCGCTCCCACGGCCAGTCCTACAGCAATGCCGATGAGGACAATTACCACCAGGGGAAGCCCAGGGTTATCCCTGACTGCCAGAGCACATACCATGCCGCTTAGACCTAGTGTAGAGCCCACAGATAGGTCGATTCCCCCTGTCAAAATCACCAGCATCATGCCGATAGAGCAGATGGCCAAGATGGCGGTGTCGTTAAAGATATCGTTAAAATTGCTCAGCGTCAAAAACTCCCTGTTTCTCAAGCCGACGATTAAGCTCAAAACTACGATAAATGCGAGCAAGCTTATCTCGCGGCCAAATGAAAACTTTCTTTTACTGGTCTTTTCCTTCATCCCACTGCCCCCTCTTTCTTTTTGGCATTTTCCAAAGGCAAGGCAAATTTGAGTATCAGCTCCTGATTGGCCTCTTTGCGATCTAGCACTGCGGATATGCGTCCTTCTCGCATGACCATAATCCGGTCACACATGCCCAGAATCTCCGGCATCTCGGAGGATATCATTAAAATGCCGTATCCTTGGCTAGCCAGTTCACTCATGATCTCGTACATAGAGGCCTTGGAGCCAACGTCTACCCCTTTTGTGGGTTCGTCTAATATGATAATCTTTGCCTCGCTTTCCAACACCTTACCTACTACTACCTTTTGCTGGTTCCCGCCTGATAGCGAATCCGCCGCATCGAGAACACTTACCGCCTTTACTTCCAGCCTTTCCGCCGTCTGCTTGGCGCTGTTTAGCAGTTTTTTTCTCTGAATCAAACCTCTTTTTTGGAATTTGGAAAGGGAGGCCAGCGTGATGTTATCCGCGATGCTCCAGGGCAATAGCAGGCCTTCTATCTGCCTATCTTCGGGCAGATAGCCAATCCCGTTGCGCAGGCCCTGCTGGGTGTTTTTATTTTTAATGGGTTTCCCCTCCATATAAACTGTACCAGCATCTAGCTTTTCCACCCCGTAAATGCACTGGGCCACCTCGGTTCGCCCTGCACCTACCAGACCCGTAAGGCCCAAAATTTCTCCCGCGTGGAGCGTGAAGGAAATGTCCTTAAAAAATCCAATGCGGCTGAGTCCTTCCACTTTAAGCAGTTCTTTTCCAATTTTGACTTGCTTTTTGGGGAATAGTTGGTTGATTTCCCTGCCCACCATGTGCTTCATCAGCTGTTCATTGGTGAGCTCTCCTTTTTCCCAAGTGCCAATGTATTTGCTGTCTCGGAATACAGTGATACGATCTGCAAGGCGCTCTACATCTTCGAATCGGTGAGAGATGAAGATGATGGAAGTACCCTTTGCCTTGAGATTTTCCGTGATCTGATAGAGCTCTTCACTTTCTCCCTCTGATAGCGCTGCGGTAGGTTCATCCATGATGAGTATTTCCGCGTTGTAGGAAAGGGCTTTGGCGATCTCCACCAGCTGTTGCTTTGCCACCGAAAGGCTTTCCATAGGCGTTTGCGGGTCGATATCGCTGCCCAAACGCTGCAAAAGCTCTTTGGCACTTTGGTTGATCTGCTTCCAACTGATCCATTTGGTGTGCTTTTTGATAAACTCGTGGCCGATGAAGATGTTTTCCGCCACCGTCAGATGTTGGTAGGCAGTGGCGTGTTGATAGATGGCCGCAATGCCCAGCTCTCTTGCGATGAGCGGATCAGCAATCTCCCGCTTTTCCCCATTTACAAAAATCTCTCCCTGCTCTGGCTGATGGACGCCGGTAATCACTTTAATCAAGGTGGATTTCCCCGCGCCATTTTCTCCTAACAGCGCGTGAACTTCGCCTTTTTTCAGTTCAAAGTGCACGTCATCCAGTGCCTTAATTCCCGGAAATATTTTCGTAATATGTCGAAGTTCGAGTACCGTTTGTGACATATTCTTATCTCTCCTCTTTATTAATGTTTTTCAAATAAAATTCTGCGTCCCGGAATTACTGGCTATTTTATAAACTATACGTTTAGTAATACTTTAAATAGTTTAGTTATCTTTATTTATTTCAAGTTTTTTTGGGGGTTTTTAAATTAATTCATCTCTTATAATCCTATATTACTAAATAAATTCAGTATTGTCAACAACTTTTTTAAATTTTTTTAGTATTTTTGCCCAACTATTTTATAAAATTATTTAGTATTTTGCCAATTAATTTAGATCATTCGTTGAAAAAGTTGCTCTTTTCCCCTATCCACTACGGTCCTCTACTATAATAGAAAGAGTCCGTAGTACAATAAGAGCGTGTATTAAAAATCAATTAAAATAGAAAAGACAGGATAGGCACAGGCGATTTTTTCATCAGCAGATGATCCTGCGCTTTCTCATCTCTTTTGTCTTTTGGGCAATAAAAGAAAGGAAAGATATAAAAAGAGGAATCACAACATATTTCCCACAACAAAACCATTGGGATTTGGGCTGATGCGCCTGCCAGAAACAAACGGCAACCTTGATATAGAGGGGGTCTGCATAATGGCTGATCAATTTATGGCCCAGGGGTTACCTATTTTGATACGGCTTATGTCTATGAAGGCCCGGAAGAGGCCTTCCACAAGGCAGTGGTACAGCGCTATCCTCGAGATCAATACACCATCGCCGATAAGTTAGCAGGTTGGCTGCTGAACGGTGGTGCAGATCCATGTTTACATAGTAAAAAAGAGGCGAGCAAAGAATTTATTTCTCTGCATCACCTCTTTACGTATTCGCTTATTTGTACCTTAAGAGCTTTTTTAGTTCACACTGCAAAGCACTAAGGCGCTTTTTTTATTCTTCTAGCAGGCTGTAATCTCCGATATACGCCCAGGGAAGTTCAG
>CAJJPW010000117.1 GCA_905193725.1 uncultured Eubacteriales bacterium | reverse complement strand
AACAAAATATGACTCAAAAATTATATCAAAAATTTTTTGAAAAGACAAGTCTCATTTAGAGAATTTGTGAATCTTTTTTCTAGTAAAACGATTTTGGCTACAGAATATAAAATTTTTATATACATAATCAAAGAAAAATTTCAATGCGGTTATCTATAATCGCCGAAAGAGGGACATTGAAATGGTCGTACATTTTTAAAAAGGCTTTAGCGAAGAATAAGCTTCGACGGCCCTGGGCAATTTATAGATATGGCACTTTAACGATCATATCAATCTATGTCCTGCCCATTGAGGTAAAGCATATTAAAATGAAGTGTCGCATTTATACAAAAAGTAATCCTTCTTTTCCTATAAATAATCCAGAAAAATGAGATAATAAAGACAAGATAGCATATCGCAAACATCATTAAATGATATTTTTTCGGCCGGAAAACTACAAAATTTTGAACTCGCTTGAGAGCAATAGGGAAGGTATGACCTTTACCCAAGCGTATTTAGTGAACTCATGATTAGGTGTTTCTTTAGGTATTGTAACATCAATGTAGAAAAGCATGTAAGGAGGAATTTAAAAGTAATGGATAAGATGAAAGTGGCAATCGTAGGGCTTAGTTTTGGGCTGGAATTTGTGCCAATTTATCTAAGTCATCCCAATGTATCACAATTAATCATTGTGGATCAAAATCCATCCATGGTAAAAACCGCACAGAGCAGGTATGGAATTAAAGAGGAAGATTGTTATGCTAGCTTAGATGATGTTCTAAATGATCCGTCTATAGATGCGGTGCATTTGGTAACGCCACCGGCAACCCACGCCCCTTTTTCGATTCGAGTATTAGAGGCCGGAAAACACTGTGCCTGTACCATTCCTATGGGTATGTCTCTGGAAGAGATCGAGCAAGTCATCCAAGCACGAGTGAAGTCTGGGAAGAACTATATGTTCATGGAGACCACAGCTTACCAAAGAGAAACCATGTATATTAAGGAATGTGTAGATAAAGGGGAGTTTGGGGAAATCCAGTATATGTCCTGCGCCCATTATCAGGATATGGAAGGATGGCCGGATTACTGGAAGGGATATCCACCACTCATGCACCCTACTCACGCCTTGGCGCCATGCCTGTTGATTGCCGGCGATACGCCTGCCTCTGTGTATGCAGTAGGTTCCGGTCAAATTAGGGAGGAACTCACAAAACAATACCACTGCTCCTTTGCCTTTGAATCAGCCTTTGTAAAGCTAAAACAGAAAAATATTGTCATCGAACTAGAGCGGTTTTTATACGGCGTAGCTCGGGGATACTCAGAGTGTTTCCGCATCTACGGCTCTCAGAAAAGCTTTGAATGGCAACAGCTGGATGGGGAAAATCCGGCGCTTTTTGTCAGAACGCAAGAACAAGAGGATTACGGCATGGGACGTGATAGCTATGTAAGGGGTACAAAAATTGCAGGTTCCCGTATAGAAATTCCTGACTTTGCTGATCGTTTGCCAGAGCAGCTTGCCTGCTATACTAAAAAGACAGCTTACACGTCTGAAATTACCCACCTTTCTTTTGTCCAAGGGGGCGGCCATGGGGGCTCTCATCCTCATATCATCCATGAATTTGTCTCCTCTATTTTGGAAGATAGGGAGCCAAAACCTAGCGACATCGACGGGGCCTACTGGACGGCAACCGGCATTTGCGCCCATGAATCGGCAATGAGTGGAGGCAAGGAAATCGCGATTCCAGATTATTCAATCTATCGGTAAGCATGCAAGGGAAAACTGAAAAATGCAAATTTGCTATTTTGGTTAGGAATCTAACCCAAAAATATATAGGAGGGAAAAAGATGAAAAAGGTTTTGTTATTGGTATTAGTGATTGGCATGATGCTAGCAGCCTTTGCCTGTGCACCAGCAGAGGATAATCCAGGAAGCGAGGCACCTAACGATACATCGCAAGGAAGTAGCGATGCTAGCAGCGATATTTCGGTAGCACACATTATGTTCCAAGGAAACCAGCCAGTACAACAAATACTAGGGCAGCAATTTGAGAATTTGGCCACAGAGGCGGGATATGACGTGACTATTTTGGATGGACAAGGCGATGCAGAAGGGATTGCCAATGCAGCCAACGACTTAATCTCCAAAGGAGTAACTGGTTTTACCGTACAGCCACAAGATGGCGCCTCTATCGATGCAGTAGTAAGGAGCGCCCAAGAAGCGGGAATTCCTATCGTTACAATTATGAATGCGCCAGAGACCGAGACATGCCCTCACGTAGCTATGGACGAACAGGACATGGCATATGAATTAGGGGCGTATGCAGCACAAAAGTGGTTGGAGTTCTATCCAGACTCTCATATCATACTGGGTGTACTGGATGAGCCAATGTCCGAATATGTACATGAAGTCCGCTCTCAAGCATTTGTAGATGGGGTACTATCCGTTCAAGCAGATGCGGAAGTGTATTGGTATGCGGCCAATGGGGTAAGAGATGATGGATACAACGTAACAGTAGATATGTTACAGGCGCATCCTGATGTGAACATCATTTACGGCACCAACGGGGACGCTTCTATGGGAGCTTTTTCTGCCCTACGCGCTGCAGGGAGAGGGACGGCTACAAACGGAGTGCCGGATACTGAATTATTTGTGAGTGTAGACGGAACAGAAAGCGAACTCATCGAATTGGCAGACCCTAACTCTTCCTTAAAACTCTGTATGGCAATTCAGCCAGGTGCTATGATGGAAACACTTTATAACACACTGATGGATACTATCAACGGCAAGTATGCCATTGATGAAGATGTGGAAGTGAAAGTGCCAAATAAAATACTGGATTACTACACTATGACAGTAGAAGACTTTGAGGAGTTTGCGGCAGAACAATATCTATTGGATATCGACTTAGAGGCCAAGATAGCAGAGCGTCAATAACGAATACGCACATCTGGCAAAGCCCTCGTCAAAGGGCTTTGTCAGATGCGTTGATAGGGAGGTTCGCAATGAATGAAAATATCATACAGATAAAAGGGATCTGCAAATCATTTTCCAAAGTGCAAGTGCTCCGAGATATTGACATTGATATCAAAAAGAATACCGTTCATTGCATTGTCGGGGAAAACGGCGCGGGAAAATCCACGCTAATTAAGTTGCTGACAGGTGCAGAAACTATAGACAAAGGAACAATCCTGTTAGATGAGCAACCATACCGGCCTAAAAACACGAAACATGCATTGGACAATGGAATCAGTACGCTATTTCAAGAGTTAAACATTGTAGACGGGCTGACTATTTTAGACAATTTGACTTTGGGAAAAGAGACGAGTAAATGTGGAGTCATTCAAAAAAACTCCGATACGAGAAAGAGATATCAAGAGCTTTTAGATGCCTTTCTTCCTGACGTATCCCTCAATAGCAAAGTCAGTTCTCTAAGCATAGGACAAAAACAGCTAGTGGAAATTGTAAAAGCAGTGGCCACGGAGGCAAAGGTGATCATCATGGATGAGCCCACGGCAGCTTTGTCAGAGGAAGAGGTACTTCGCCTTTTTAATATTATTGCAGAGCTAAAGAAAAACCACACTACCATTATTTATATATCCCACAGATTGGCAGAGATCTTTGAGATAGGAGACTATGTGACGGTTATGCGAGATGGTGCGGTGGTGGATACATTGGAAACCCACAAGATTGAAAATCGTTCCCAGTTGATTAAGATGATGACGGGAAAAATGGTAACGGAAAACTACATAGAAAATGCCTATATCAACCGGGAGAAAAAACAACTGGAAATCAAAAATTTAAACAATCACATGCTGCATGATATAAACTTTGATCTCTATGAAGGGGAAATCTTGGGATTCTACGGCCTGATTGGGTCGGGAAAGACAGAGATCGCCCGGGCGATTTACGGAGTAGATAAGACCAAAGGAGAAATCCTCGTAGAAGGAAAAAAGAAAACGCTCCACTCGCCAAAGGACGCTATTGACGCGGGAATTGTCATGCTGCCCGAAGAGAGGAGAACGCAAGGACTTTGTACTGTGCTCTCCATCAAAGAAAATATCCCCATGATGAATGCCAAATCCATTACATCAAAAAAGTTCATTACAAGCAAAAAAAGGGAAAACAAACTGGCAGGGTATTATATCGAGAGATTAAAGATCAAGTGTAAAGACGCCAAACAGCAGACAGCGTTTTTATCAGGCGGAAATCAGCAAAAAGTGGTATTTGCCAAATGTATGAACGCAAAACCTAAAATCCTCTTGCTGGATGAACCTACCAGGGGGGTAGACGTGGGTGCCAAAGAGGAAATATATCGTCTCATGCGGGAATGTTCCAAACAAAAAATGTCTATTATCGTTTTTTCCTCCGATCTACCGGAGATCATTGGCGTTTGCGATCGGATGATCCTCATGCGAGAGGGCAGCATGAGAGCCGTGATAAGCAACAGCGTAGAATTTGGAAATGACGAATCAAATACAGACAAGATTATGCGTATTATAAACGGTGTGGAGGAAGAAGAATATGCGAGCAATTAGAGTAAAGAAGATGGATAGCGGCTTTATGAGAAGAGCCACGATATTTATCATTTTTATTGCCTTAGTGGCAATACTATCCATTTTATCCCCAAAGTTTTTAACGTGGTCGAATATCAATAACGTTTTACGCCAGGTAACGCTGGTGATTATTACAGGATGTGGCGCCACGTTACTCATGATCGCGGGCAAAATGGATTTATCGGTAGGAAGCGTCCAGGCCTTTGCAGGCGTATTTTTGGCCTATCTAGTATCTAATGGAGTAGGATTAGGGCTGTCCATCGGGATTGTGCTCCTTTTAGGTCTCGCCATCGGCATCATCAACGGACTTTTTGTCGTAGTGGGCAAACTGACGCCGGTAATTGCCACCATGGGTACTATGTATATGGTAAGGGGGATTACCTATATCATGTGTAACGGCAATACAATACACAACAATATTCCCCCTTCCTATTCCTGGCTGGGGACGGCGAGCATCGGAGGGTGGTTATCCGTACAAATACTGATTTTGATTGTGCTGGTAGTTTTGTTCATTTTTGTTGAAAAGAAGACGCTATTGGGCAAATATTCCTTCGCCATCGGCGGCAATCGAACGGCGGCACAGCTTTCAGGAATCAACGTTGGCCGCATTGAATTGGCTCTTTTCGCGATTACCAGTTTATTGGCAACGTTAGCTGGCATTATCTTATCTTCCCGGTTAGGCGTTGGGCAGCCCAATGTGGGAGAGGGATTTGAATTCGATGTCATCGTAGCAGTAGTACTGGGAGGAACCAGCCTAAATGGTGGGGAAGGCTCTGTGCTTGGCATGGTGATCGGCGCACTCATCGTAGGGTTTTTGGGGAATGGGCTCAACCTATTGGATGTGCAGACCTTTTATCAAGAGGTGTTTAAAGGCGCAATACTGGTAGCAGCAGTACTGGCGGACAATGCTATCAAAAGGAGAATGGCGAGAAACTAAAGAGAAGAAGAATGAGGGAAGAGGCAGAAATGGAAGCCACCAGTTTCTGCCTTTTTGACGTTCTAAGCATATTTTTGTTTTTCATAAAAACAGAAAAATACTGTTATTTCGCAGGGTCAATAGGGATTCCGCATGCCCTGTTATGTAAAATTTTTAATGTACTGAATCGGAGTAATGCCCATGTACTTTTTAAAGTGCTTGGTAAAGGAGCTCTGATCATAAAAACCGCACTCTTCAGCCACAAAGGCGATACTCTGTCCTTTCTTAAGATAATCACAGGCCTTTAAAATTTTCACTTGTATGATGAAGGACTGGGGCGTTAGGTTAAAATACCGTTGGAAACAGCGTTGAATATACCGCTGGCTTACGTTAAAAGTATGCGCTATACCGGCAACAGTTATCTTCTGATTCTGTGCTACATGGTTGTCAATATATTCTAATATTTTGTAAAACGGCTCGGTAGCCTCGTTGAGCGGGGCGAGCCTATCATGTTCCTTGATAACCCCCATAATGCCGATGACATTGCCTTTCGAAGAGAACAGAGGAATTTTATCAGTAATATACCATCCTGGGGAACCCAGCGGAGTTAATACTAATTCATACATATTAAGGCGGGGAGATTTTGAGGCGATAATTTCCATATCGTCTTTTTTGTATTTTTCCGCGAGACGCCTGGGCACGAAGTCGAAATCTGTCTTGCCGATGAGGCTTTCTTCTGTTTCCAGGTTATATCGGTAGAGAAGCTGCTGGTTCCCAGCAATGAGCCTTCCCTCCAAATCTTTAATAAAAAAACAGGTGTTATTGAGTAGATTAAAAATAGGCAAAAGATCTGCAATGCCGATCTGAGAAAAGAACTTTTCTCTCAATTCATTCTGATATTGTCGCATTTATACAAAAACCTCAACGATTCATCCTATGAAGGAGAAGGATAAAACACTATAATAAAAATTGATTAAATTAATCATAACACGTTATATCGCATTTGTCGAGAACGTAACTTTTGTACAAAAAAGTGAAATGCAAATAATTGTTTCAACATTCTAGCACATTATCAAAAAAATGAAAAAAGATCAAAATTTAGGCGCCTAAAATATAGGAGAAAAGCTGGGAGAAATAGGAGAGCGAAGTCGATAGCATCCATAGAACAAATATCAGTTTTCTCATAATGCAAAGAAAAAAGGGAATTTGAGGTGAAGGATTATGAATCAGTCAAAACAAACGTACAACGTCGCCATTGTGGGGTTGAGCTTTGGAGCGGAGTTCATCCCCATCTATCAAAAACACCCCAATGCCAATTTGGTGGCCATCTGCCAGAGAAATGAAGAAAATTTAAAGATGCTGGGGAAACAATGGGGGGTCGAAAAGCTTTATACGGATTA
>CAJJPW010000116.1 GCA_905193725.1 uncultured Eubacteriales bacterium | reverse complement strand
ATAAGCAAAAAAGTGTTTCAATTTTAAATTTCCTTTCCCTTTAAGATAATCCTATCTGAAATTTTGAGGCGATAGGTGCCGAGAAAAAAAGCCCGTTTAAAAAACTTGCCATTTTCCTTTTATGATTTTACTCCAATTTGTCTAGAGCCAGTGAGCTTGGACTGTGCCAGCAGACCGATGAGGCCAAAAATGGCAGTGGACACGATGAGCCACCAGATGTTCTGCTCCATAAAAGCGCCGATGGGGCTGAAATCCAAAAAGTTGAAGTTGAGAGTGGTGAGCTGGAATTTGAAAAATACCAAATACCCCATGAAAGTGCACATGATGAGCGAACCGCTAAATGAGGTGAGAATGATGAGCAGCGGTTTGCGCATGGTGAGCACCACAAATCCAAAGAGAAGGCCGGCTATGGCCTTGATGATCAGTAGGGTCAAGTAGGATAGCTCAGGTGCAAGGAACGAGAGAATGACGCTGGCGATGGAAAAACCGATGTAAACGCCAAAGAAAAATAAACCTGCCTTATAGATAAAAAAGCATAATACGCATAAAATCAATGCAGCGATGATACTAAATACCAAAACGGTGGAGTCAGACAACGGTGTGGTGATCCACTGACTAGTGGTCAAGAAGTTGTGAGCAGCGTAAAAACCCACGAAGAGAGAGAGCGCGCCGATTAAAATGCGCAGCAATTTGTACCCCCAAAAACAAAGTAAAATTCCTAGAGCAATAAGGATGGCAAATAGCAGATATGCAGATAAATAGATGGAGTTAAACACTTTTTTTCACCTAGACTCATGTTATAGATTCGTATGCCTCAAATTATAAGATAAGTGCCAAAAGATTGCAAATGGTTGGGCAAAAATTTACAGTTTGGTAGCAAATAAATAGGGAGCGGATGAAGCATAATAAATTTATGAAGTGGAAGATTTTTAACAAAAAGAATGGCATTGCCTTGTTATTTGGTTTTATATGTGGGTTTATTAACGGATTTTTAGGCAGTGGCGGAGGGATCATCGCCGTGCAAAGTCTGCAAAGATTAGGAGTAGAGACGAAAAAGTCCCATGCCACCTCCTTATTTGTCATTTTGCCGTTGACGCTAGTAAGTGGCATTATCTACTTTTTATCAGGGTATGTAGATATGAAAATGGGGACTTATCTAGTCATTGCAGCTGGCGTAGGAGGGATTATCGGCTCTATATTTTTGGGAAAAATAAATCCCAAAGCGCTGAACTTGATCTTCACGCTGCTGATTATCATCTCTGGGGTTAGGATGGTACTTGGGTAATGGAAATTGTAATTTTGATCGTCGCAGGCGCTATTTTTGGCATCATAGGGGGTATGGGCCTAGGAGGTGGCATCGTACTCATACCGGCCCTGACAATGCTATTGGGTATAGATCAACACCAGGCACAGGGGCTCAATCTAATCGCCTTTGTCCCTATGGCTATTGCGGCGCTTGTGGTGCATTTCAAAAAGAAAAACGTGGTCATCGGCCAGGGGGTCATCATGGCGTTGGGTGGCCTACTGGGCGCTGTGGCTGGGGCACTGCTGGTGAGCCTCATCTCTTCCCCTATCCTCACAAAGATTTTTGGCGGTTTTCTCATCCTATTAGGGGGGTATCGCTTGTTTAAACGGAAAAAGGTGAAGTAGACCCATGAGGATGGCTAATATTAATATCTTGTTCATGCGAGGAAGATGCAAGCCGGATGAAGGAGACGGGCAATGGTCCGCAAATTTTTTTTAACACTTCCAATAAAAAACAATGACAAACCCATGAGATTATGATAAAATACAATTGTATTATTAAGAGCGATTTTTTTATTGCTAAATGCAGGCGCTTAATATCTAAAATGCTATTATTTGGCCGATAAATAGCTTAAAAATGGCGTTTTTACCAATTGCAATAAAAAATATGACGACTGACTTATGAGAATAAAATAAAAAAACAACTGTATTATTTGTGCGCGGCGAATGAATTGCACAGGGAAAAATGTGTCAATATCGTTTGCGGTGTTTGTTTAAAATTTACACGGGATAGGCACCTGTTTCCATAGCGTGAAGGGAAAAAGACAATGACAAACCGTTTAGAATGTGTTAAAATACCAGTGTATTAGCATTCTATGATAAGATACAATTTTTCGTTTGGGGGGACGATCAAATGAAGCTATCTTTTAAGGGTGGCGTGCATCCTCTTCCAAAATACCATCACGGGAAATACTTCAGTCAGAACCAACCTATTGAAATACTAAAAGCACCAGCGGTAGTGAGCATTCCCTGCTCACAACATGTTGGAGCGCCGGCTAGGCCAATTGTTTCAGTGGGCGACAGGGTATTGGTAGGACAGAAAATTGGCGAAGCTGTGGGCTTTGTCAGCGTGCCTGTTCATGCGAGTGTGTCGGGTATTGTAAAAGAGATCGTACAAAAACCCAATAACCTTGGGAAAAAGGTAGAACATATTGTCATCGAAAACGACTTTCAAGATGAAGTATCGGATCAAGTGATTCCCAAAGGATCGATTGAAAGTCTAACAGCAGAAGAGATCAAAAACATCATCAAAGAAGCGGGAAATGTAGGGCTAGGTGGCGCTGGCTTTCCCACACATGTAAAATTATCACCTCAGGCCGACAAGAAGATCAACACTTTAATTATCAATGGCGCGGAGTGCGAACCGTTTTTAACGGCGGATTATCGCATGATGTTAGAACATGCCCCGGAGATTGTAGAGGGCATTAATGCAGTGATGAAGGCGCTGGATGTGAAGCTCTCGTTTATTGGGGTGGAGGACAACAAGCCAGAGGCGATTAAAGCCCTCACAAAGGCCATTGGCTCCAACAACATCCACGTGAAAGAACTGGCGACAAAGTATCCACAGGGGTCTGAAAAACAATTGATAGAGACCATACTGGGAAGGGTGGTTCCCTCAGGCGGGCTGCCTATGGATGTAGGCGTGGTAGTGCTCAACGTGAGCTCTGCCAAGAGCATTAGTGATGCCATTAGAATTGGCATGCCACTAATCGAGCGGGTGGTGACTGTAACAGGCGGCGGGGCTCAACCCAAAAACCTGATGGCCAGGATTGGAACGCCGCTGACGGATTTGGTGGACGCCTGTGGAGGTTTGACAGAGGGCGTGTGTAAAATTGTCTCTGGAGGCCCGATGATGGGGCGTGGTGACAAAAGGCACCAGCGGAATCGTGGCCTTAGACAGCCGCTTTGTGAAGCCCATTCATGAGAGCAACTGTATTCGCTGTGGAAGGTGTGTTTCGGTGTGCCCCATTGGACTGAGACCGCTTTATATTTCGGCAGCTGTAGAGCATGAAGACTTTGAAAAAGCAAAACAGCTGCGGGCGATGGATTGTATGAGCTGCGGTTCTTGCTCGTATATCTGCCCGGCAAAGCGGGACTTAGCCCATTTGATTCGCCTGGCAAAAGACCAAATTAGTGCACAAATGCGCAAAGAAGAATCAAAACAACGATAAAGAGGGGAAATGGAAAAGATGAACGGGTTAAGGCTTTCGTTTTCACCCCATATTCGGGATAATTCCTCGGTTACTAAGGTAATGCTGGATGTGATCATTGCACTGGTGCCAGCAGCTGCCGCAGGAGTCTATTTCTTTGGGGTGAATGCGCTTATTACGATATTGGTATCTATTGCCAGCGCTGTGGCAGTGGAAGCCCTTATTCAATTTTTATGTAAGAGAAAGATCACGGTTTCTGACCTGAGTGCGGTGGTCACCGGCCTGCTTTTAGCGCTGAACTTGCCACCTAATGTGCCCATTTACATTCCCATTGTGGGCGCAACCTTTGCCATTGCCATTGTAAAACAGTGCTTTGGTGGCCTAGGGCACAACTTTATGAATCCAGCGCTGGCGGCACGAGCGGTGCTAATGGTCGCTTGGCCGGTGGCGATGATGACCTGGTATCTGCCTGGTGCGGTAGATACCATCTGCAGTGCGACACCTATGGCGATTTTAAAGTCAGGGGATCTGGCCTCGATGCCATCCATCTTAGATATGTTTTTGGGCAACACCGCGGGCTGCATTGGGGAGACCAGTGCACTGGCGCTGCTCATCGGCGGAATTTATCTGGTGGCGAGAAAGGTGATCTCTCCGAGAATCCCGCTTTGTTATTTAGGAACAGTGGCTGTGTTGGCGTGCATTGTAGATGTGAATACGGTAGTATACCATCTGCTAGGCGGAGGCCTCATGCTGGGCGCGATTTTTATGGCGACGGATTATGTTTCCTCACCAGTTACCAAGGGGGC
The DNA here is from genome assembly GCA_905193725.1 of uncultured Eubacteriales bacterium. Classification (GTDB taxonomy): domain Bacteria; phylum Bacillota; class Clostridia; order Christensenellales; family Christensenellaceae; genus CAJJPW01. Next base: position 2,614 of record CAJJPW010000116.1, on the reverse strand, counting down.
GCAAATCATATACGGCATTGGTTGCGGTGTCGTTACCATTGTAATTCGCGTGTTTGGCGGATATGCTGAAGGAGTATCCTTTGCAATCCTGTTTATGAACCTGGTGGCGCCCTTGTTGGAAAAGATGCTAAAGCCCAAAGTACTGGGGGAGGTGCGTGAGAAATGAAGGGAATTTTGAACCTCACCTGGAGGTTAGCGGTGATTACGATCATTGCCGGGCTGTTATTAGGCGGAACTTATGTGCTCACCAAAGATCCCATTGCAGAACAGACTGCACAGGCCAATACGCTGGCGCGGCAAGAGGTGCTTTCCACAGCCAGTGAATTTGAGCAGGTGGAAATTGGGGATCTTTCAGAGAGTGAATACGAATCCATTGAGGAAGTGTATTTGGGAAAGGATTCCTCTGGGAATACGGTGGGAGCTACTGTTAAAATGAATGTGAAGGGATTTAACCCAAATATTGAACTCACCGTAGGTATTCAATCAGACGGAACGGTCTCGGGAATTCAAATTAGCTCTCACGAAGAGACACCTGGCCTGGGTGCAAAAGCTACAGAGCCAGAGTTTTCCGATCAGTAGAAGGGAAAACCCGCTGATGGAAGCATAAGTGTCATCAAGAATGGAACGCCGGCGGAAAATGAAATTGTCGCAATTACAGGAGCGACGATTACATCCAACGGGATAACGAGTGCTGTAAATTTAGCAGCACAATACTATGCTGAAAATTTGGCGGATAAGGAGGCGGCGTAGATGAACTCAGAAGAAAAAGTAGTAGAGCAATCCCCTTCAAAATTGAAGAAAAAATCCAATATAAAGAAGATCATGCTCAATGGGCTGATTCATGAAAACCCCACCTTTCGCTTAATTCTGGGTATGTGCCCTACCCTCGCGGTGACCACTTCGGTCATCAACGGGTTTAGCATGGGCCTGGCAGCTACCTTTGTACTCATCTGTTCCAACATGGTGATTTCACTGCTGCGCAATTTTATACCGGGGAAAATCAGAATCCCTGCTTATGTGGTAATTATTGCATCGTTTGTCACCATTGTGCAATTGTTTATGCAGGCCTTTGTGCCTGCGCTGTATCAGGCGTTGGGAATATTTATTCCGCTGATTGTGGTGAACTGTATCATACTGGCAAGAGCAGAGGCGTTTGCCTCCAAAAACCCGGTGAAAGATTCTTTCTTTGACGGCTTGGCCATTGGCCTTGGGTTTACCATAGCTCTTTCGATTATCGGATGTGTGAGAGAAGTGTTGGGCAATGGCACAATCTTTGGCATCAACATCTTAGGCAGCGGATACGATCCCGCGCTGATTATGATCATGGCGCCGGGTGGATTTTTGACTTTGGGGTTGCTGCTTGCGCTCATCAATAAAATTATGGCGAAATTAGCCAAAGGAAGGAGCGAATAACCATGGAAGGATTGACGAATATCTTCATCATACTGCTCAGTTCTATCTTAGTGAATAACTTTGTCATGTCAAAGTTCCTTGGGATCTGCCCGTTCCTAGGCGTTTCCAAAAAGGTCAACACTGCCATTGGCATGGGCATGGCCGTCACATTTGTCATGGCACTGGCCAGTGTAATCACCTATTTGGTGCAGTACTTCATATTAGTGCCGCTGCAAGTAGAATTTTTGCAGACCATTGCCTTTATCCTCATTATCGCCGCGCTGGTGCAAATTGTGGAAATGGCGATCCAGAAGTTTAGCCCATCTCTCTACAGAGGTTTGGGCGTGTACCTGCCGCTGATCACCACCAACTGTGCTGTACTGGGCGTTGCTATTTTGAATATCACCTCAGAATACAACTTGTTAGAATCCTTAATCAATGGCATAGGCGGTGCACTTGGCTTTACTTTGTCCATCGTGCTGTTTGCAGGAATTAGGGAGAGGCTGGAGTACTCGAATATCCCAAAACCGTTACAGGGATTTCCCATTGCACTCATATCGGCAGGACTGATGAGCATCGCATTTTTGGGATTCCAGGGTTTGATTAAATAAGTAGGAGGCGAGAGAAATGGAAGCGATTATTTGGTCGTTAGCAGTCATTGGAGGCCTGGGCATTCTATTTGGTCTTTTGCTGGGAATCGCCTCAAAGAAACTGTCGGTAGAAGTGGATGAACGGGTGGAACAGATAAGAGAATTGCTCCCCGGGGCGAACTGCGGTGGCTGTGGACAGCCGGGCTGCGATGGGTTTGCATCTGCTCTGGTAGAGGGGACAGTCAGTGTGGGCAATTGTAGTGCCTGCTCGGCGGAAAATGCCCAAAAAATTGGCCAAATTTTAGGAGTTAGTGTAGAATTAGGGGAGAAAAAAGTCGCCCGCATTCTCTGCCAGGGGGATTACGACGCTTGTGCCGAGCGCTTCACTTATGAGGGGGTAAAGGACTGCCGCGCTGCTGTATTGGTATCTGGCGGCAATAAGGCATGTCGCGTGGGCTGTATTGGGTTTGGCAGCTGTGCCAAAGTGTGTCCCTTTGACGCCATACATGTGGATCAAAATGGTATTGCCCATATCGATGAAGAGGCCTGCACAGGATGTGGAAAATGCGTAGAGGCTTGCCCGCAAAATGGAATTGTGATTATGGATGCCTCCCAAAAGGTGTATGTGGCCT
>CAJJPW010000115.1 GCA_905193725.1 uncultured Eubacteriales bacterium | reverse complement strand
AGTCTCCCAGCCGATTTCCGCAGCTGCTTCTTCAAATGCAGTGAGTGGAGCTACAGGGCCGCTGAGTGCCGCATCGCTGGGAACCAGGCCAACTTTGATGCCCTCTTTGGGGATGGCCTTTTCTGTTGGGCCCTGGAACTCAGAGGGGATGGATACTGCTGCCTGTTCTGCCAGGGCTGCAAAGTCCTTGCCTCCCTCTGTGGATTCAGAAGGCTCTTCAGATGATTGCTGAGAAGATGTGTCCGCAGGTGACTCTTCTGTAGAAGCATCTGAGCTACATCCAGCAAAAACAGCAATTGCCAGTGCAAGCGCCATCACCAATGCTAATAACCTTACTTTTTTCATTTCTTGTTCCTCCATAATGTATTTTTACTGTTTTCTTTTGAAAATCTTACATTTTCAAAAGAAATTTTCAAATAAATATTCTTTAATATGCCCTTTTCTGTGGTTTTTATGTACTTCACTTGATCTCGTTTCGCAAATCCGATGTGTTTAATATGTAATGCTTTACATCCCTTACTATACACAACTTTTTTTCAAAGTGCAATAGTTTTTATCAAAAAATCTGAAAATTTTTTTATGAAAAAATTTGTAACAAAGAAAAAATCTGATGAAATTCCCGTATTCATCAGATTTTTCCCTGTAAAATCATTCAATATATTTTTTCCTAAAGATAGTGTGCTCCTGCCACGCCGATTATTTTAGAGCCTTGCAGGACTTCCTTTCTAATATCTTTGGCTCAAAGACAAGCCTTCTCTCTGCAATGGGATTTTTGTTGATCAGATCCATCATCATTTTAGCGGCGCCACTGCCCATCTCCTGGGCGTATTGGGCTACAGTGGTGAGCGGTGGATATAGGCTATTGGAAATGGGGGAACCAGAAAATCCAATCACCGATAGATCTTTTGGGATAGAAAGGCCTAAGGTATAGGCCGCCTTGTACACCCCAATGGCAATCTGGTCGCCCGAGGCGAAGATGGCGGTGGGCCTATCGTTCATCTGCAAAAATTCCATGGCGCCATTATACCCTCCTACCATATTGGGCTCAATGGTCAGGCAGTATTTGGTAGTCATCTCGATACCATAGGCGTGCAGCGCCCTTTCGTATCCCTGCATTTTATAGTAATATGAAGTGTGCTGTGGATTTCCATTTAAAAAGGCGATTTTCTGATGTCCCAGTTTAATGAGGTATTCAGTGGCTAAAAATGCGCCCTGCTCCTCGTCCGTCTGCACACAGTACATCTCATCAGAAGGAGGATAATCCATCATCACAACAGGGGTTTTTTTCGCCGTCTTGATGAGTAAATCGTTGTTTTCCGAGTTCAGCGCTCGGTATCCTAAAAACGCCAAGCCATCCACCCTCTTTTTAGTCATCACCTTGATATAATTTCTCTCCGTTTCAGGGTTGGCATTGGTAATGCACAAAAAAATGTTGTAATGATACCGGTTGAGCTCCTTTTCAAAGCTCTCTATCACCGAAGGCGCAAAGGTATTGGTGATCTCCGGAATGAACATCCCGATTACATTGGTGTTTTTGGTAACCAACTCTCTGGCCAGAGAGTTGGGCGAATAGTTGAGCTTTTCTACAGCTGCCTCCACCTGTTTTCGCCGTTCTTCGGATACCAGCTCCGGGTTGTTGAGCACTCGCGATACTGTAGCAGTGGATACCCCGGCTTCCCGTGCGATGTCTACAATATTTGTCATATCCTCACCTCTATCTCAATTTGCGTAATACATTACTTTTCTACCATCATATTAAATCATTTTCACAATATTTTCAAGCATATATTACATTTTTTCGAGAAATTTATTCCAACGGTTGACAGATAAATTTTCTAGTGTTATCCTTGAAATAACGCAAATCGACTTAGTATGTAAAAAAAGCCTTTACAATGTAACCGATTACTTTTACACTACCATATGAGGTGAAGAAAAATGATGATCAATACTGTTACAGGAAAAGTAGATACCTGCCAATTGGGATATACCCTCATGCATGAACACATTTATCTGGCCAATCACACCATGAGCAAGGTCTTTCCCGATTGGGTGAATCACGATGAATTTATCGCCCACGCAGTGGAGCTCATCCAAGAGGCGAAAAGCTACGGTGTCAAAACCATTGTAGATGCCACGCCCTTTCAACTGGGTCGAGATGCCAAAGTAATGAAAGAAGTGGCGGAAAAGGCGGAGATCAACATCATCGCCGCCACCGGCTACCACTGGTTTGAGGATTTATGCCTGGTGGACAAGGGCTCTGAATTTTTGGCAGAGCGGATGATTAAGGATATTGAATGTGGCATGGAAGATACGGACATCAAAGCCAATATCATCAAATGCGCTACGGATAAATTCGGTCTAGACGACTTTGCAAAGCGAATCATCAAAGCCGCCGTTATCGCTCAAAAGGCCACAGGTGTCCCCATGCTCACCCATACTTGCAGCAAACAGGGCGCCATAGAACAGATGGATTTCTTTGAGGAAAACGGCCTGGATCCTGCCAAGATCGTCATCGGCCACATTGGCGATTACAATGATGTGCCCTTTATGCAGCAAGTGGCAGATCGGGGCTTTTACATCGGCCACGACAGATTCGGCGTGGACATGCGCCACCCAGAAAGCCTCTCCTCCCAGCGGCGGGCAGAGACAGTAGCAGAGCTGTGGCAAAATGGCTATGGGGAAAAAATCGTCCTCAGCCACGACTCCTCCTGTTTTATCGATTATTGGGAAGGGCAACACGATCTCGGCAACCCCTGGGAGACGGCGAAGAATATGCCCCAGCACGCCAAAGAGTTTTGCCTGTCCTTTCTCAGCAAGCACGGCATCCCCATGATGAAAGAGCTGGGATTGACTCAAAAGGAATTTGACACCATGCTCATTGAAACTCCTCAGAGGATGTTCGAGAAATAGCTGCTGAAAAGGCGGGCAAAGTGAACATCAACAAGGTTCTGCCCAACACGTCGAGAAGCTGCCCAGTATATGGGCAAAGCTTTGAGATTTCAATTTTCTCCTCCCCACCAATCGAGAAGCTGAGCTGGGCATCCTAACGTTATCAGCTTGGAAAATGTAGTGTCAGGCAGAACCAGTATATTGTTCAACAATATAGAACATAGCAAAAGAGAGGTGTTTATCTCTCCCAATATTCCACATGAATTTACAAAAAGCAGAGGAAAGTTTTATCCCTTTTCCCTGCTTTTTGTCTTTTCGCACCACGCTCTTTATTCCGTGCATCTTCCCCAACCTCATGACTTGGTTTGTCCAAATTTTTCTCCGGTCCTTTCCCTATCTCCTTCCCCGTTTATTTGTCATTCTCTTTTTTTGGGCTTTTCAAGGCCTATTTTTTCTCCCGTCACCTGCCGCCTACACTCAGCCTTGTTCGCACTTCTTTCTCTTTTCTCCCCCCCATCCTCTCACCTATGGCACTTTCTTTTCCGTTGTCAGTCTAGCGAAAAAGTATTATGATAAAGATGAGATTTATAAGTGAAGGAGACCAAATATGTTAACAGGAAAGTCCATTACACTAGGTGTCACTGCTTGCTCTGCTGTGGATAAAGTGCCTGAGCTCATCCGCCGTTTGCGCAAACTGGGTGCAGAAGTTCGGGTGGTGATGACCCCCAACGCCACACAGTTTACCACTCCCTTGCTGCTGCGCCACGCCTCTGGCAATCCGGTGAGTATCGATCAGTTTGCAGGGCCGGAAGTTTGGGATAAAAACCACAAGCCCCTAGCTCAGGCAGATCTGCTGCTCATCGCCCCTGCCTCTGCCGATACGCTGGGCAAAGCAGCCAACGGCCTTGCAGATAACCTGCTCACAGCAACACTTCTCTCCGCCGACTGCCCCATCGTGTTTGCCACCCACATTAACCCCAAAATGTACGGCAAACCCAGCGTACAGCGGAATGTAACGGCCCTAAAGGAGGACGGCTACACCTTTGTCGAGGCCCATAGCGCCCCCTTCCCTAGCGCTATGCCCACGGTGGACGAGATTATCAATACGGTGCTGGAAGTGCTGGGCGTAAAATAGGTGTAAAATGCCTCATTCTTCTGATAAATTTTGGAACAAACTGGCCTAACAGTTGACAGAATGGGTACAAACAAAAGTAGAGAGCCAATCACTCCAAAAAGTGAGCGACTCTCTATCTTTGATTTCCCCTCCCCGGGAAACGCCACGTTGACCTTACGTTGACCGCATTCTGGGAAGGGTATTAAATCGAAATTTTTTGCTCTTTGACCGACAAACCGGGAATCCATTTCACTTGATAGGCACTTTACTTTCTATTTGGCTTTCTTTTGATTCCCAACAGTCTAATAAAATCGCTAAACAAAGAAGTGTCTACTGGCTCAAACATGATCCATTTCCCATCATGGTAAGTTTGCGCTCTATCATATATTTCTTGCACTTCTTTTGAGTAATTTACTCTATCTGCTTCAAATTTTAACCGCTCGTCTTTTCCTAAGATGGATCATAAACCCCACACAGTTTTCTCTTGCATAAAGGGCACACAGGGTTTTGCCACCCCGGCGATATATATTCCTATTTCCATGCTTTGCCGCCTTTGTTCCAGGAACAATCCATATCGTATTTTTCATCAATGGCAACACATAACTCGTTCCATACATCATAGAGAGCGTTTCCCACTAGAGCTGTCATTTCTTCTGCATTAGGAATCGTATCCAGCATATGGCCCCCCTTTTTCTAGTACATCAAGCCTAAAATTCACAAAATAGCTTCTATTTATCGCATACAAGCCTTTACAAATTTCATAGGTACATCCATGCGCTCCGACACTTGTTCTGGCGTCATCCCACTATTCAGGAAGCGTTTACATACGACTTTCATGTTTTCTCCCACTTCAATAATATGCCCATCTGGGTCGTAAAAGCGGACGACACGCTGTCCCCATGCATGTTCTTTGATCGGGTGCACATATGCAATATCCAATTTTTTTAATTTATCAGCAAATTTATCAAAATCATCTTCTTCAAAATAAATCTCAAAATTGTTCCCGCCAAAAGAGATGTCACTTCTACCAATAAACTCTTTGTATGTTTCCACTGTCTGTAAAGCCAGACCACCTGTTAGCGTTTTATTTGCTCCAAAGTCCATAATCACATGCAGCCCAAAAACCTTCTTATAAAATTCCCTGATTTATCAATATCCGTCACTACCAACATAGGATTTTTTAATTTCATTTTTGTTATCTCCAAAACTTCCCATTTGTCGCTTGCTTATCTGCAACTATTTTACCACTCACGCTTTTAAAGCACAACACATTGGCTTCACTTCTATAGTTTAACCATACATTAGTCCTTCAGCATATTTTCTCGTTTTCTTTTTCCTATCCTCGGCATTTTAGGCCTGCTCTCCGCAGCTATACGCCCTGCATATACAGGATGTACGCCTTTTGGGATCCCTCCTTTTTTAAGCCGTGGGCAAGTCTCATTCAATATGCGTCTCTTTTTTGATGCCACTATCAGCCGCCCCCAGGGATCATCTCTTTGGCACTGTTTCTGCTTCAAAGGAGCGATTTTGTTCTCGCCAAAAATCTTCCATCCTTTCCATTCAATCACTTTTCTGAAATTCTCCGTGTTTCCTTCTCCGCTCAAAAGTATTATAATAAGAATAACTTTATTCTTAGATTGATATTTTTGAAAGTACGGTGATGATATGGAGTCTCTTGCACCAAACCCACAGCAAAATCCCCTGGCTACCCAGAGCATTGGCCGCTTGCTACTCAAATACGCCATCCCAAGCATAGTGGCCATGCTGGTATCCGCCCTCTATAATATCGTAGACCAGATCTTTATTGGACAAGGGGTGGGGGTACTGGGAAACGCCGCCACCAATGTGGCCTTCCCCATCGTAACGGCTTGCACTTCCCTGGCACTCCTGCTGGGCATTGGCGGAGCCTCTAACTTCAACTTGAAAATGGGCGCAGGCGAAAGAGAGCAGGCAGGGCTCATTGCCGGCAATGCCATCTTCTTACTGGCATCTGCGGGCATCGGCCTGATGGTCATTGTATTCGCATTCCTACAGCCGCTGCTCTATGCCTTTGGAGCCACCGCGCAGGTGTACGATTACGCCTATACCTACACCAGCATCACCGCCATCGGTATCCCCTTTTTGATCTTTGCCACCGGCGCCAGCCATCTCATTCGCGCAGATGGTAGCCCAAAATATGCCATGATGTGCACTCTCGTGGGCGCCATTCTCAACACCATTTTGGACCCGCTGTTTATCTTTACCTTCCACATGGGCGTAGCGGGTGCTGCCATTGCCACTGTCATAGGGCAAGGAGTCTCCTGCGTCTTAGCTATTATCTACCTGACTCGCTATCGCTCCGTTCACTTCACCAGAGCCCATTTTAAGCTCAGCAGTCAGCGAATCAAGCGGATCTGCGGCCTGGGAGGCGCTTCCTGCTTCAACCAATTGGCCATGATGGCTGTGCAGATCGCCATGAACAATACCCTCACCTATTACGGGCAGAACTCCATCTATGGGCAGGAAATCCCTTTAGCATGTGCCGGCATCATCATCAAAGTCAACATGATCATGATGGCCCTGGTCATCGGCATCGCACAGGGCTGCCAGCCCATTGTGGGTTTTAACTACGGCGCTAAAAACTACGGCCGGGTCAAACGCACCTTTCGCCTGGCCCTCACCTGCTCTACCATTATCTCGGTGGTGGCTTTTCTCTGCTTTCAGCTGTTTCCCCGCCAGATCATCAGCATCTTTGGCAGCGGCAGTGAGGAATACTTTCTCTTTGCGGAGCGCTACTTCCGCATCTTCCTATTTTTAACATTCCTTAATGGCTTGCAGCCGGTCATCGCCAACTTCTTCACCTCCATTGGCAAGGCGACGCGGGGTATTTTTCTCTCCATGACCCGCCAAATCATCTTCTTGCTGCCCTTGATTCTGCTGCTCCCCTTATTCATGGGGATCGACGGCGTGATGTACGCAGGGCCAGTGGCCGATGGA
>CAJJPW010000114.1 GCA_905193725.1 uncultured Eubacteriales bacterium | reverse complement strand
CCTGATCGCCGAGTCGATCAATATCGCGCTGGACAAGACCCGCGGCGTGACGGCCGTGATCGAAAACACGGCCGGACAGGGTTCGAACCTCGGGTTTGCCTTCGAACACCTGGCCTACCTGATCGAGCGGGTCGAAGACAAATCGCGCGTGGGGGTCTGCATCGACACCTGCCATGCCTTTGCCGCCGGATACGACCTGCGGACGGCGGAGGCCTGCGACAAAACCTTTGCGGAGCTGGAACGCGTGGTCGGGTTCGAATACCTGAAAGGCATGCACCTGAACGACGCCATGAAAATCCTGGGCAGCCATGTCGACCGCCACACGCCGCTGGGCGAGGGGATGATCGGCATGGAATGTTTCCGCTATATCATGCAGGACGCGCGTTTCGACGGCATTCCGCTGATCCTTGAAACCCCCGACGAGCAGCGCTGGCCGGAGGAGATCGCCCTGCTCAAGTCATTGGCCGAAGAATAGGAAACCATTGACTCCGCAGCCGGAGCAGGCACGGCGATGCGGAAAATTACGGCCGGCATGCGCCGTCGTCGGAAAATAGTTGCCGCATATGTTTAATTGCGGGTAATCGCGGCCGGGAGATTCCGGCGTAATACGAAAAAAGAGGGTTTCCGACCCTCTTTTTCGTTTGGCCGCCCGGCCTATCCCAATTCGTCGAGGCATTTGAGGATCAGTGCCGCGCTTCCGCGGATCTCCTCCTCCGAGATCGTCAGCGGCGGCGAGATGCGGAACGCCGTGTCACAGAACAGAAACCAGTCGCTCAGGATCCCCGCCTGCTTGAACAGTTCCATGATGCGGTAGAGTTTCTGCGGTTCGCCCAATTCGACCGCCAGCAACAGTCCGCTGCGGCGGATTTCACGCACGGCGGGATGGTTGCCGAGCAGTTGTGCGTAGAGTGTGCCCTTCGCCTCGACCCCTTCGACGACCTTGTTGTCGAGCAGGTAATTCAATGCCGCGAGCCCGGCTGCGCAGCATACCGGATGTCCGCCGAAGGTGGTGATATGCCCCAGCACGGGGTTTTCCTGCAGGGTCTGCATAATCTCCGGCCTCGAGGCGAACGCTCCCAGCGGCATGCCGCCCCCGAATGCCTTGGCCAGGCACACGATGTCGGGCGTAACACCGTATTTGAGCATGGCGAACAGCGCTCCCGTGCGCCCCATGCCGGTCTGTATCTCATCAATGATGAGTAAAATATCCTGCTCATGGCACAGCGCTTCTAAGCCTTGAAGGAATTCTGGCGTAGCGGGGATGACGCCTCCCTCGCCGATGATGGGCTCAAGCAAAATAGCGCTGGTATGGGGTGTGATGAGCTTTTTGACACTCTCTAAATCGTTGTAATCCGCATAATGAAACGTCTTGACCAGCGGCCCAAACCCCTTGTGGAATTTCTCCTGCCCAGTTGCTGTGAGCGTGGCCAGTGTCCTCCCGTGGAAGGAGTTGTGAAAGCAGATGATCTCGCTTTGGTCATTGCCCTTCTCATAGGCGTATTTGCGCGCCAATTTAATGGCACCTTCCATAGCTTCTGCGCCGCTGTTGGCAAAAAACACCCGATCCATATGGGCCATTTGGCAGATTTTTTCCGCCAGCTGCGCTTGCGTCTCAATATAGAAATAGTTGGAGGTGTGGATTACATGGTCAATGCAGTTTTTGAGGGCGGCTTTAAATCCCTCATCGGAGTAACCCTGACAGTTGACCGCGATTCCCGCCAAAAAGTCCAGATATTTCTTTCCCTGGGTATCGATGAGAGAGTTGCTCTCCCCATCTACAAAACACACGGGGAAGCGCTCTCCAAATACGTTCATGTAATACTGTGCATCCAGCTGTTTGATCTGTTCTAATTGCATCCCGTTCACCTACTACTCTTATTCTGTAACCATGGTTCCAATACCCGAGTCTGTGAAGATTTCCAATATGATGGGGTGGGGAATTGTGCCATTTAGTATATGGGTTCTCTTTACCCCTTGCTTAAGGGCCTTGATGCAGCCTAAGACCTTAGGCAACATGCCACCAGTGATGACCTCATCCTCAATTAAATCGTACACTTCGGCCATGGAGATTTGGTAGATGAGGGAGTCTGGATCTTCTGGATCCTTGCGAATGCCGTCGATGTCTGTTAAAAACATGAGCTTTTCTGCCTTGAGTGCCGCGCCAATTTCGCTGGCAGCGGTATCTGCGTTGATGTTGTAGCTCTCTCCGTGATCACCCAACCCGATGGGAGCGATGACGGGGATGTACTCATCTTCTGCCAACGTCTGCAAGAGTTTGGTGTTGATGGAGGTGATTTCCCCCACATTGCCCAGGTCTACTCCGTGGAGAGGAGGCTTCTTCTCGGCCCGAATGGCTGCCCCGTCGATACCGCATAGGCCAATGGCTTTAGCACCCATGCCATTTAACATGGATACGATCTCCTTATTGATCTTTCCCGTGAGCACCATCTGCACCACTTCCATAGTGGCGTCATCGGTGATGCGCAAGCCCTGATAGAATTTGGATTCTACATTTAATGCGCTCAGCATTTTATTGATATCCGGGCCGCCGCCGTGGACTACGATAGGGTTCATTCCTACAAATTTCAGCAGGGTGATATCCTCCATAATTTGGCGCTTTAAGTCGTTATCCAGCATAGCAGCACCGCCGTATTTTACCACGATGGTCTTGCCGCTGAGACGTTGAATATAGGGAAGTGCTTCGATGAGCATCTGCGCCCGTTCTAGATAACCTTCTTTCATAAGAACTGTTCCTCCGTTATGATATAAATTTTATTGTATTCAATTTGATCTCACCCATACTAGAACAAATACTCCATGGGCGAAAAAGCAACTCTTTCTATAGATACCAACCTAGATTGTCAAGACCCATGGCCTGATCCATGCCAAACATCAAATTGCAGTTTTGCACCGCCTGACCAGCAGCTCCTTTGACTAGATTGTCAATGCAAGAGACCACAATCAGCTTGTTCATCCGCGCATCCAACTGGTAGCCGATAAAGCAATTGTTGGATCCCACTACGAATTTCAGCTCTGGCAGTTTGCCGTGGGGAAGCACATGAGTGAAGGGCTTTGCCCCATATGCCTTTTCGTAACACTGGGCGACTTGGTCCGCATCTACCCCAGGCATGATGTCTAAATAGATGGTGGCTAAAATGCCCCGTTGTACTGGCAGCAGATGGGGTGTGAAAATCAGCTGCAAAGGAGCACCGTTGGCCTTGCTCAACTCCTGTTCGATTTCTGAGGTGTGCCGGTGGGTGGAAACCCCATAAGCCTTAAAGCTCTCGTTTACCTCGCAAAAGCTAAACCCAAGTTTTTCACTTCTGCCTGCGCCAGTAGTGCCGGACTTGGCGTCTATGATGATGTTTTCTCCTTTTACTAAGCGGTCTTTTAACAGGGGATATACCGGAAGAATGCTGCAAGTGGTGTAGCAGCCAGGGTTTGCCACCATAGAAGCCTTGGCGATTTGAGGCTCGTATAACTCGCAAAGACCGTAAACCGCCTTCTGCAAAAGCTCCACCTGTGTGTGGTGAATATGGTACCACTGTTCGTAAACATCTGGATTGTCATACCGGAAGTCGCCACTCAAATCGATGACTTTTAGACCGCTTTGGATGAGTTGAGGCGCGACTTCAATGGACTGCCCATGAGGCAGTGCCAAAAAAGCAATATCACAGGTGCTCTGTATTTTGGACACATCTAAGTCCTCCAGCACGTAATTCCCGATGGATGCGTAATTGGGATAGATGTCCTTTAAATTTTGCCCTGCAAAGCTCTTAGAAACCAGTGTCTGTATTTGAATTTCAGGATGCCCTGATAAAATGCGTGTCAGTTCGATTCCCGCATAACCTGTTGCGCCTACTACAGCTGCCTTAATCATCTCGGCTGCCTCCTTCATTTTCCTTGGTGTTTTTAATAATTATACATCTATATGTATAATTATGCAAGAATGAAATGATAAATTTACAAATTTTTAGAGAATATCTCAGCAGAAGTCAAGGAAAAATAACCATAAAATAAATTTTGTGAGGGATGGAGCATGGCAAAAAGATGGATAAGTAGCTTGGTGGTTGTGGCTGCTGTTGCAGTGGGCGGCGTTTTGCTGGCAAACTCTGGTGGCACATTAAAACAGGTAGAGGTGCAAGCGGCACAGCTGGGTACAGTTACCAGCACATTGGAGATCACCGGTGACGTGACACCCAAAAATCAGCAGGAAGTGCTGGCCCATATGCAGGGGCAAATTGAGGAAATCTATGTAGTAGAGGGGCAGACGGTAAAAAAGGGGGATAAATTGGTGGATTGGCAAACAGCATCTGCCCAGGAAGAGGTACAGAGCGCCTTTTCAAATAGCATGGCCAATCAGCTGCCAGACACATATACAATAGAAGAAAAGCAGAGAAATGCCTTGCTCCTCTCTCAAGTGGCGGGAATGAGCCTAGATACCTTTAATGAGCTGTTCCTATTACCCGAGCAAGAACAAGCGCAAAGTGCTATGAGCACATTAGAAGAGCAATTAGGTGAAATGGGCCAGCAGTCCGTTACCAGCAATATTGACGGCACCATATTGAGCGTGAACGCCAAGGACGAAGACTTTTTAGCGGCAGGAGCTAGCATCCTCACAGTGGCAGATACTGAGAATTTGAAGATCGTATGCCAGATCAACGAAAAGGATATGAATGAGGTTTGGAAGGGACAAAAGGTGATCATATACCCAAATGACGGCAGTGCTGCCATCCATGGAAAGATCACAAAAAAAGGGTCAGTAGCACAAGCGACCACCCAACTAAATGGAAGTACAGAAAAAAAGGGAACCATAGAGATCACCCCTGAGCAGGTGCTGGACGAGCTCGTAGGTGCCAGCATCGATGTGGACATTGTGTTAGATCAACTGGAACAGGCCATCAAGATACCTATAGATGCCATTGTAGACGACAATAAGGTATTCGTCTATGACGATGGCATGGTGTATGAACGAGAGGTAGTTTTGGGCGCCAATGACAGCACTGATGTGGCGGTATTAGAAGGGCTTCTGCAAGGCGAACAGGTAGTGCTCAATCCAGATGAGGACTTGCAATCTGGACAAAAGGTGGAGAAAATTGATCAGGATTAATCATTTGACAAAAATATATGGAAATGAAAAGAACCGAGTGGAGGCACTCAAAGACATCGACTTTCACTTAAAAGAGGGTGGCTTTACTGCGATTATGGGACCCTCAGGAAGTGGAAAATCCACACTAATGAATATCATAGGATGCCTGGACTCTCAGACCTATGGCACCTATCAGCTGAATGGTATAGATATCAAAAAGCTAAATAGCAGCAAAAAGGCGGAGCTGCGCAACAAGTTCATAGGCTTTATCTTCCAATCCTTTTATCTTTTACCTCGATTGACGGCAGAGGAAAATATCGAGCTTCCCTTAATCTATAAAGGAGAGAGCAGAATAGTCCGAATGCAAAAGGTGGAAAACGCTTTGCGGATGGTAGGGCTTTCTCACCGGGCAAAGCACCTGCCCTCTGAGCTGTCTGGAGGCCAGCGACAGAGAGTGGCCATCGCCCGTGCCCTGATTAACGACCCAAAGTTGATCTTAGCAGATGAACCCACCGGAAATTTGGATTCGGCAACTGGCAGAGAAATCATGGAAGTGCTCAAAGATCTTCATAGGCAAGGGGCCACAATTTTGCTCATCACCCATGAGCAAAAAATCGCCCAATACGCAAGTGAGATAAAGCGGTTGCAGGACGGTGTGCTATACGATGGATAGCTGTAAATAGTAAACGGATGGATCTTATTACATGCATATCAAAGTAAATCTATATTAAGGAGGGTACAAGGCAGATGAATGGACTAGATTGCCTGTCTATTGCTGCAAAGCAGATCAAAAAGAGCGTGGTGCGCTCTATTTTAACGGTGCTGGGTATCGTCATAGGAATTTCCTCTATGATCACCGTATTATCAGTAGGCGATGCAGGTAAGAGCATGATCACCACCGAGCTCAACAAGCTGGGCATTAACAGAATATGGCTCTTTGCAGACGATGCCAATGGAGCGGCTGCATCGCTAAAGGTAGAGGATGTGGAGCTGTTATCCAAACATGTGAGCAATATACAAAATATCAGTCCAAGCGCCTATAACCGGGTATCCATCTCCCATGGATCCAAGGAGATGGTCATCGACATCGTAGGGACAAATGACCAGGTGGAAGAGATAGAAGGACTGGAAATGCTGGAGGGCCGTTACATCTCCCAAAGGGATATCGACTATGCAAGACAAGTAATTGTGTTGGGAGAAAGCGCAGGAAAAGAGCTATTTGGAGACGCCAGTGCTCTAGGTGAGGAAGTGGAAGTGAACGGCAAGCGGTATACTGTTATTGGCGTAGAAAAGGAGACCAAACCCATCTATGGGTCATTTTTTGAAGGCAAATCCTATATCCCAATTACCGCATATGAGAACACCTTTGGCACAGATGAGCTGTATGAGATCTCCCTGACAGCAGAGGATGACCAAGAGGTGGATGCAGTGATGAACCAGGCAGTAGATGTAATTGTGGACAAATACGGGGAAAACTCCATCAAGGTGCTCAATATGTCTAAGGAAATGCAGAGTGCAGAGAATATCCTGGATATCTTTAAACTGGTGATCACTGCTATTGCCGCAATTTCCCTCATTGTAGGTGGCATTGGCATTATGAACATCATGTTGGTTACGGTAAAAGAGCGAACTCGAGAGATCGGCATCCGCAAAGCTCTAGGGGCAAAAAATAAGGATATTTTAGGGCAGTTTTTGGCGGAAGCGCTGCTGTATGCGATAATTGGCGCGGCCATTGGCATTGCCTTGGGGTTGGGCCTGGCGTATCTGGCATCCATGGTGATGGGAACCACTCTCACGATTTCCCTAGGATCTATCTTGTTTAGCGTAGTTTTTGCCGTCGCCATTGGCATGGTGTTTGGCATACTGCCTGCCCGTAAGGCGGCAAAGCTAGACCCAGTAGAGGCATTACGACAATAAACATAGAAAAATGGCAGGGT
>CAJJPW010000113.1 GCA_905193725.1 uncultured Eubacteriales bacterium | reverse complement strand
TGTAGGCAGCGTTTTTGGCACGGTAATTGGTACTTTGATCATCGGCATCATCAGCAACGGTCTAGACATCTTAAACGTATCTTCTTATTACCAGGATATTGTAAAGGGCCTCATTATTGTAATTGCGGTATTAATCGATCGTAAAAGAGATTAATATAAAAAAACAAAGGAGAAAAAAAATGAAAGTGAAAAAAGTATTGTTGGTAGTAGTGGCATTGTTGCTGGTAGTTTCTCTCTGTGCTTGTGGAAGTGAGCAGGCAGCGGAATCTCCGCAGAGCAGTGAGACAACAGAAAACCAAGAACAGCAGGGCAGCACAGAAGGCGATACCTTTACGGTAGGCGTCACATTCCAAGACCTTTCCAACGAGTGGATTGCTATGATGAAGGATGCGATGGAGTACAGGGTGCAAGAGTATCCTCAATTAGAGCTCATCATCAATGATGGTGAAGGCAGCCCAGAGACCCAAACCTCACAAGTAGAGACCTTTATTGCACAGGGTGTGGATGCGATGATCATCAATCCCACAGACGCCAATATGATGATTCCTGCTGTAGAAAATGCAGTAAATTCCGGCGTTCCCGTTGTAACCTTGAGCTCGGATGTAGTGGAAGACGTTGGCCAGGTCTGGGTTGGTGCAGAAAATAGCGCAGGTGGAGCATTAGTGGCGCAATGGGTAGTAGATCAACTGGGCGAGCAGGGCAATGTAGCCATTATGCGCGGACCGATTGGCGCCATTGCAGAAATTCAGCGGTTTGAAGGCTATGATGAGGTGTTCAGCCAATATGATGGCATTGAAATCGTCTTTGACCAGACGGCAAACTGGTCCAGAGAGGAGAGCATGAGCCTGATGGAAAACTGGCTGCAAACAGGTACGCAAATTGATGCAGTTGTCTGCCAGAACGACGAAATGGCACTTGGCGCTCTCTCAGCAATTGAAGCCGCTGGGAAATTGGATGAGATCATCGTCGTAGGGATGGATGGCATTCCAGACGCGCTGGACAGCATTAAGGATGGGAAGATGAAAGCAACTGGTTTCCAGGGAGCTATCGATCAGGCCTTTGGCGCTGTGGACATGATCGCTCAGGCTTTAGATGGCGAGGAAATTGGATATACTGATATTCCGTTTGAACTCATTACGGCAGAAAATGTAGACAGCTACTATGAGAGAATTGAACTCCCAGCAGAGTAGGGAAAATCGAAAGGGCTGAGACATTCAGCCCTTTTAAAATATGCGTGAAAGACAGAATTGGCGGTGGAGGAAAGCGATGACTTCAAGAGTAGAGATATTAAAGGAAAAATTAGAAGCAGAAAACGACCTTGGCGTGTTCTATGAGAGAATGACACTGCTTATGGAGGCGAAAGAGAAATTTGGGGAACTACCCTATGGAGAGCGGTATGCAAAGAGCTTTGCCTATTTGCTGGAGAACATGACGGTGGAAATCCTCCCCCAGGAGCTCATTGTGGGTATCTCCAAGGAGATCATACTGGATGAAGAGCAGGAGAAAGTTTTTGCACAGGCCTGCGAGCAAAACAATGTGCGAGCGACGGATCTATTCTCCTTTGATCCGCTGAAAATGGTGGAAATTACCGACGTGGGACAGCGGTTTGCACCAGAATGGCTGTGCTCTTGGGGGCATGTGATTCCCGATTACGAAAAGCTGTTAAAAGTGGGATACTGCGGTTTGGAATTGGAAGTACAAGAGCGGTTAACAGACGAGACGCTGACGCCCAAACAACGGGAATTTTTGCACAACACTCTAATAGCCGTAAAGGCGATGCAGACCTTTGTTTTGCGGTACCAAGAGCTGGCAGAAAAGATGGCACAGAGTTGTGAAGAAGAACAAGAGAAAAAAAGGCTGCAGACCATTGCCCATAATTGCAGTGGAGCGATTTCCGGGGTGGAGGACTTTGGACAAGCACTCCAACTCATCTGGTTTACCAATTTGGTGCTGCACACGGTTTGTGGAGCACGGGATTACGGCTTTGGCAGGATGGATGTATATCTAAATCCCTATTGGGAAAGGGATCAAAGAGCAGGAAGACTTTCTAGAGAACAAGCGCTGGAGCTTTTAGAGTGCCTATTTATCAAGACGAATGAGATCATAGGAAGGGGCTGGGAGGCGTACCAGCCAAAGCGAATTTTGAGCATGAACAGCATCCAGTATATTCTGGTTTCGGGTGTGGATCAAGAGGGGAACGACTGTACCAATGACGTCTCCTATATGATCTTACAGGCAGTGGATGAACTAAAAATTAAGCAACCTACCGTGAATGTCCGATATCACGAGAAGATAGATCCAAAATTCTTTGAGGAAGCATGTAGAGTAGCGGCAAGTGGCCTGGGTTACCCCAGCTTTTTTAACGACGATGTGGTCATCCCAGCCCTCCTACAAAATGGCATAGAAAAGAAAGACGCCATTGACTATGGATACTATGGATGTAACAATAGCTTTTTGCCCGGCAAGGAAGATGAGTTGAGAGAGAGCTGGCACAGTGGACCAAAATACTTGGAGTTTGCTCTCAATCACGGCGTATGCATGATGACCCAAAAAGTGATTGGCGCTATCACAAAACCCGCATGGGAGATCGAGTCTATGGAAGATATCTATGAGGCTCTGAGGGTGCAGTTCGCCAAGGGAATCCAGGCGGCAAAAGACCATGTGGAGCAGAGTGATGCCTACTGGAGAATGATTCGGGAATTCAACTTTGAATCGGTGGTCATGAGCAACTGCATTCAAAAGGCGGAAAGCTTTAATGGGGCGGGGAGCAAGTCCCGCCACTTTAACAACCATCTGGTGGGGATGGCTACCCTGGCGAACTCCCTCTATGCCATCCAGCAGTTGGTATTTGTGGAGAAAAAGCTCACGTTGACGGCACTCATTGACATGTTAAAGCAGGATTGGCCGGATGAGGCGCTACGGGCCTATGTGGAAGAACACATGCAAAAATATGGAAACGACTTGAAAGAAGTGGACGATATTGCTGCCAAAGTGAGCGGGATTTTTGTAGAGGAAGTGAGAAAGGCATCTCCCATGGACAATGGCCGGGTCCTATATCCCAGCATCTATTCCCTGTGGCATCAAAGAGAACTGGGCAAAGTGTGTGCAGCCAGTGCCGATGGACGAAAGGCGGGCACACCCATCAGCGAGAGCCAATCCCCTGTGTATGGCTCGGAAAAAAATGGGCCCACTGCGGCACTCAACAGCGTGGCAAAACTGCCGTTGCGTCTTACACCTAGTGGTGGGATCAACGTGAAATTTCAACCCAAGCTCTTTCAGATGGAAAATGGGCATCAAAACCTGGCGGCGCTGATTCGGGGATTTTTCCGGCAGGGAGGCATGCACATGCAGATTAACGTGATCAGCAGAGAGACCCTGGAAGATGCCAAGAAAAACCCCAACAAGCATAAGAACCTGTTGGTGCGCGTGGTGGGATATAGCGCATATTTTGTGACACTATCTCCAGAGCAGCAAGATGAGATCATTCAAAGGACGGCATTATAGAGATGGGGGAGAAAAAAGGCAATATTTTTGACATTCAGCGTTTTTCCATCGGCAATGGGCCTGGGATTCGCACTACAGTCTTCCTAAAGGGATGTCCCCTGCGGTGCAAGTGGTGTCACAATCCTGAATCTATGAGCGGAAAACCACAACTGATGTACGATAAGAAGTTGTGTAAAAAATGTGGCGCCTGTGCAAAGGCATGCCCTACGCAGGGGATTTCGCTATCTCTTGAGGATTACCACATCGACAGAATGACCTGTACTCTTTGTGGGGTATGCGTAAGCGCTTGCAATTACGGGGCGCTCAGCGTGGCGGGCAGAGAGATCACAGAGGATGCCTTATGGGAGATTCTCCAAAAAGATAAAGCGTATTATGAAAGCTCGGGAGGTGGCGTCACATTCTCGGGAGGAGAGCCAACCATGCAGCCGGAGTTCTTGCTGGGCATGATGGAAAGACTCAAAGGGGAAGGCATTTCCATTGCGGTGGATACTTGTGGCTGGTGCGACGAAAAGACATTTGAAAGAGTTTTGGATGGCGCAGATCTCATTCTATTTGATCTAAAGCATATGGACCCCACAGAACACAAAAAGCTGACCGGCCAGAGCAATGAGATCATCCTGCAAAATTTTATTCGTACCATTCAGCGGGGAAAAAATTTACAGGTGAGATATCCTATGATCCCTGGTTTGAATGACGGGTATGAAAACATCGAGCAGATGTGTGTGTTTTTAAAAAAGTGGGGTGTGATGGATTTAGATGTGTCCGTCTACCACAGTTATGGCCAGAGCAAATATGAGAGTCTGGGGAAATCCTATGATCCTATTAGGGAATATGAAGCGACACAAAAACAAGAGCGGTTTAGATGGATGGAAAAGCTAGGGATCCATGCCCATGAGATTTAATATAGAACAGCAGATATTCTGATCAAATATCCTCCTCATTTTTAGCTTGTAAGCAAAGGAGAAGCATTCAAATGGCTTCTCCTTTGTGAATATACGAATAAAGGGAATATTAAGAGGTATAAAATATGCTTAAAAATCCCGCTAGTCATATACAAATATAACCGCCAGCGAACTGATAGTATGCGTAGACTCTGAAAAAACAACTGTGTACTTAGCCCTAAAGGGGTACCAAAATTTGACGCTACATTGCTATCGCTAACAGCTGATTAAGTGGTGTCTTTGTTTGAAATTTTTGACCGGAGTTTTCGAGGAAGGTGGATTTATACCTGTACTCACAGCTGTTTCCATTCTGTTTACAAGATACTACATAGACGGTTTTAGCGGGATGATTGTGTTCTGTCTGCCATATGGCGGGGTTCTTAACTGTATGGGATAAAGCTCCATTTGGAACAAAGGCATGTGCCCACATTTCCTCGTGTTCAAAAGCGGGCCAGACATCGGACAGATTACACAAACTAAAGTAGAGCAATGCCGTCTCTACGAATAATAACAAAATACCGATAACAGAAACGATGGATTTTATCTTTGCCATTCAGTCTCCTGTTGTTACTTTCTCCCTGATATAGGAGAATTGTCAAGTCTCTTTTATATTGATAAATATAGGATTATAAATATGATCGGGTTCTTCTCATGTCCGTAACCAAATCCTCATTTCCATCCGCTTTCATGAGCGCAATCAACTTAGCAATGTTGTTTTGGTCGTGGATAATCGCTTGAATTTCCGATTCAGTTATTCCCACAAGCTGAATAAATTCTGTTTTCCCATACACGGACATCTGGGTTTCTGCTTCGGTATCGTTGACCAACAAAAGCGCCGTTATTAGAGAATTGGCATCGATATGCAGAGAAGTGCCGTTGCCCTTAATGTACTGATTTGGCTCGAAAAAACGCTCGGTTTTGTATGTGTATCTTGCAAGGTTAGACATCATATTAATTGCCCACATACAGCTTTCAGTGTTCTTTTCTTTCAGTTTTATGGTCATTTCATAGCCCCAGCCGTTCCATTCGCCACCGAAAGCATCTTCTTCTCCATAAAGAACTGTCATTCCATAGGTAACTAAATGCTTATAACCTTTCGGCGAGCTGTAAATCGAAAAGCCGTCTAAATATTCATCGCCACCGAATATTGCCCTTGATAATAAACTTGTACCAAAATGATCGGGGGTTTGACCGGGATAAAGCTTTTCAAAAGCATCATCAATGGCTTGCCAACCAGGTGAATAACTTTCATCTTCTTTGATACGAATCAAAAATTCTTCTTTCGTTAACATATTTCCTCCAAATGGAAAAATTTGTCATATCGACAGCTCCCGACCTGTCGCAATCTTATTTTCCCCCTCATCGGGTTTGGGATTTTTCAATAAATCAGTACCATCCTTTTTGAATAGTTCAATCCTATCATCACCCAAACGCAGACCTGAAAGATCAGTGAGATTTTTTGTTTCTACCAGTTTAACCGATAACAGATAGTTGCGCCGGAAAATTTCATCAGCTTAATAAGAGAATAGTGGCTGATATCCTTAAAGTGGTTTGCTTTATAGCTAACCAGTGCAGAATTAGTGAGGGGCTATACCTCGAGCTGCCCCAGCGTCAAGCCACGCCCTCTAGAAGGCCTTTTAGGAGTTCTTGTATGGATAAAAATTTTCCACCCCTGATCGGCTCAATAAATTGGGAATTATCAACTTGCGTAGATTATCCCTTCAGATTGTTCAGGGCGTCTGGATTATTTGAGATAATCGTTTCAATAGTCTGACATCCTTCTATGTCTGGGCAGCTGCCGCATGTTTCTACCCCTTTTTTTAGTGCACACTGACGAACAACACAAAGGCTATTGCAAAATACAGTTTTCATTCCCTCTACACGACAGCCTTGACAGTTAATATGTTCAGGTAAAATAGGGGCATGATTTAACTGAGCCCATAATTTTGCAGTTTTTTCACGCAATGCTTGGTCGTCATGGATTGTTGCAAGATATGCATCGCATTTTTCACAGTCCAACCCACAATATGCAATCAAATTTTTCATGAATATGTACCTCTTGAAGTTCTTAGGTGCTCTATTTTTTTATTTTACCATATTTTCAAAAAAACTGGAACAAAAAAAGAAGAGTAAAATATACATTTTTTCTCTTCTTGAAAATTAAGTTATTCAATTTTCCCATATCCCACCGTTCCCACAATCACTTTGCAATAACAGTACACCAAGAAGCACTAAAGCAATATTTTGCTAAAGCGCTTCTCGTAATGACTGTATTTTATAAACTACTCATCGTCCTCTGTCGATGTGAAATATACTTCTTCAGATTCCGGAGCTTCTTCTGCTTTTTCCTTGGACTTGTCTTTATCCTTTGCATCATCCTCGGATTCATCGCCTTCTTCCAGCCTTCTCATTGCTGCAAGACGCTGTTCTTCGAGATAGTCCTCTGCCGCCTCATCACAGTCAAGCTGTACAGAACGATAACGTTTCATACCTGTACCTGCAGGGATGAGCTTACCAATGATTACGTTCTCTTTGAGCCCTACCAGTGGATCCACTTTTCCCTTAATAGCGGCATCTGTCAAGACCTTTGTAGTCTCCTGGAAAGATGCTGC
>CAJJPW010000112.1 GCA_905193725.1 uncultured Eubacteriales bacterium | reverse complement strand
TATGAGTGCAAAATCTGAAAAAGCAGTAGAAACTTTCATGGGTGGTTACAACTGTGCCCAATCTGTCTTCCTTTCCTTCTGTGAAGACTACGGCATTGACAGGGACACAGCGGCTAAAATGGTTACCAGCCTAGGCGGCGGTATTTCCAAGACCAAGAACATCTGTGGAACTCTTTCCGCAATGGCGTTGGCAATTGGCGCTGAGCAGGGCAAAACCGATCCTTCCCAACCGGAAAGACAGGATAAGACCTATAAGCTGGTGAGAGAAGCCATTGAAAAATTCAAGGAAGAATTTGGTGCAACCGATTGTCCTACACTGCTGGGATACGATATTTCGGATCCAGATGGATTTGCTAAGGCATGCGAAGCAGATGCGTTCCACACCATTTGCCCAAAATATGTAGAAATGGCTGTGAAACTGGCGGAAGAAGGCATTGCAAAGTAACGGTAAATGAAACCGGGGTGAAAGAGAAATACATCTTGTAGTTAAGAAGAATGCTTGCCAAAGAAAGAAATAGGCAAGGGAAAAAAGACCTTCCAAATAGAAGGACTGGGGAATAACATTGTGGCGGTACCTTCCTATAGAAAGTAATATAAGGATGGTACCGCCTTATAAAGAGGAGTATACTATCATGTCTAAAAAAGTTGTAATTGTAGGCGGTGTGGCTGGCGGCGCTGGCACAGCAGCCAGGCTTCGCAGATTAGATGAGTCAGCACAAATCGTCTTATTAGAAAGAGGAGATTACATTTCTTTTGCCAACTGTGGGCTTCCCTATTACATTGGCGATACCATTAAAGAGCGGGGAAACCTGCTTGTCATGCCAGCAGCCCTCATGAAGAGCAGATTTAACATAGATATTCGCGTGAAAAATGAGGTAGTGGAAATTCTTCGCGCCGAGAAAAAGGTAAAAGTAGTAAACCACGAGACGGGAAAAGAGTATCTGGAGGATTATGACACACTAGTGCTCTCTACAGGTTCTTCTCCACTCATGCCCAACATTGAAGGGATAGAGGGAGATAACATTTTCCGCCTGTGGAATATGAACGATACCGATAGACTCAAGGCCTATGTGGTAGAGAAAAAACCCAAAAGCGCAGTAGTAGTGGGTGGCGGATTCATTGGCCTGGAAATGGTAGAAAACTTAATTCACTTGGGGCTGGATGTGTCCCTAGTGGAGATGCAAGAGCACGTGATGCCCAATGTGGATCTGGATATTGCCAAAGTGATCCACAGCGAATTGGAGAAAAACGGCGTGAAGCTATATCTGGGCAAAGGTGTGACAGCCTTTGGAGATGGCGAAAAGGGCAAGGTGGTCACCTTAAACACCGGGGAAAAGCTTACCTGTGATATGGTTATGCTCTGCATCGGCGTCTCTCCAAATGGTCAACTGGCGAAAAACGCCGGCCTGAGAGTCAACCAAAGAGGCGGCATTATCGTAGACGACTACTTAAAGACAGAGGATGAAAGCATCTATGCGCTGGGCGACGTGATCGAGGTGAAGAACTTTGTCAGCGGAAAGCCAGTGATGATTCCTCTCGCTGGCCCGGCCAACAAACAGGGAAGAATATGCGCAGATAACATAAATGGGAAGAAGGTCGCCTATCCCGGCTCCATGGGGACCTCTGTGGCAAAGATATTTGACTTGGCAGTGGCAGCTACGGGACTCACCAAAAAGGCCTTACAGATGAATGGACTAGAACTGGGCAAGGATTTCTTTGAAGTGAAGACTCATGCTTGGTCCCATGCCACCTACTATCCCGGCTCTTCTCAAATGGCTATTAAGCTGTTCTTCGATAAAGATGGAAAAATCTTAGGAGCCCAGGCTGCTGGAAAAGAAGGCGTGGATAAGAGAATAGATGTAATCGCAACCGTCATGGAACTGGGCGGAAATGTGAGCGATTTGAAGAACCTAGAGCTTTGCTATGCGCCGCCATTTTCTTCTGCAAAAGACCCTGTCAATATGCTGGGCTTTATGGCAGACAACAAAATGTCTGGCCTGGTGGATTTCATCAGCTGTGAACAGTTAGAAGATCTGGATAGGGATCAGACGATTATCCTAGATGTGCGGGAACAAGCTGAAGTGGATAATGGGCACATTCCGGGAATCACACACATTCCTCTAGGTGAGCTCAGAGATAGACTGGGAGAGCTGGATCAAAATAAGAAGATCGTGGTAGTTTGCGCCATTGGTCTGCGGGCGTATATAGGATGCCGTATCTTACGCCTCAACGGCTTTAAAGATGTGGTGGATCTATCCGGTGGATATACCACTTATAAGACGCTGCATCAATCATTTTGAAGTTATATTTGCCAATATGCAAGTTTTTTCAAACATCACGTATGTTTTGCGAGCAAATGAGCTTTTGGCAGGCATAAAATATTTCTCCACTTTATGAAGCCATAAGAGGTAGCAGATAAACCGGCGGAATCTCCGGTTTATCTGGCCTCAGGCGACAGGAGAAAGGAAAGGACAAAAGATGTTATTCTGTGATCAGTGTGCAAAACACGGATGTGAACATGGGCAAAAGGATCAGATGCCTACTGGCTGTCCTAGCAAAAACGAAGAGTTGTTAGATCAAATCAAAGAAAAATATCAAGATCCTCAAAATCAAACGCTGGCAAAGATGTCGGCCTTAGTGGAAGCGGAATTCTATTGCCAAAAGACCCGCGTTGAGGAGGTCATGGAGTTTTGCAAAAAAGCGGGGTACCACAAATTGGGGGTAGCATTTTGTATTGGCTCCTCCAAAGAGGCGGCTACTGCTTGTCGCATCTTCCGTGCAAATGGTTTTGAAGTGGCATCGGTAATCTGCAAGGTCGGTGGAATCTCCAAGGGATTTATTGGAATTGAGCAAAGCCAGCAGGTGAACCCATGCGTGTATGAGGCCATGTGCAATCCCATAGGGCAGGCGGAGTACCTGAACCAGGAAGAGACCGATTTCAATATTGCCATCGGGCTATGTGTAGGGCACGATTCTCTACTATTTAAATATAGTAAAGCGCCGGTAACTGTTCTGGTGGCCAAGGATAGAGTGCTGGGACACAATCCTGTAGCAGCGCTCTACCTAGCAGATGGATACTATAAAGACAAATTATTTCCAAAAAAATAGAGCTTCTTCAGACCCTCTTTGTTTTTTGTTGCGGTATGCTGCATTTGGTATGCCGCAACAAAAAATACATTAAATAAGAAGATAGTTTTGAATAAATAAAAAAAGGAGAAAAGAACATGGTAAATTTCGAGTTTCAAAATGCGACGAGAATCGTATTTGGCAAAGACGCTGACCAGGGGATTGGAAAGCGCATCAAACAGTACAGCAGTAATATCATGTTTGTCCACTATGGGGATGGACTCATTGAAAAATTGGGGATTTATGACAAGGTGTGCAATGAGCTAAAGCAAGAGGGAATTACCTATACAGAGCTCACCGGCATTACCCCCAGCCCGCTGCTGAGCAAAGCCCAAGAGGGCATTGATATCTGCCGGGAGAAGAACATAGACTTCCTGTTGGCTATTGGCGGCGGCAGCGTTATGGACACTGCAAAAGTAATTGCGGCGGGTGTTTGCTACGATGGCGATGTATGGGATTATTTTGATAATAAGGCTGGCGTGGTGGAAAAAGCACTGCCCGTAGGGGTGTTTGTGACATATCCTGCTACAGGAAGTGAAACCAACACAGGCGCTGTGGTAACAAAAGATGAAGGAATGTATAAGAGATTTATCGATAGCAATGCCTTAAGACCGGTATTTGCCATATTAAATCCAGAATATACTTACGACCTGCCCCCGTATCTGACGGCTTGCGGCATCAACGATATGTTGGGGCATGCGCTGGAGCGGTACTTCAGCAACGAAAAGGCCACCGATCTTTCAGATAGAATGGGCGAAGCGGTGATGCGCAGCATCATCAACAGCGGTCGTGAAGTGATGGCAAAGCCCCACGACTACGACGCCCGGGCGGAAATCATGTATGCAGGGCTCATCGCCAACAACGGATACATCAGCAACGGCAAGGTGTGCGGCTGGGAGAGCCATAAAATCGCCCATGAACTCACCTCTCTATATGGTATCGCCCACGGAGCAACCCTATCCATCATCACCCCTGCCTGGATGAAATACGTATACAAGGTAAATCTGAATCTGTTTGTTCAATTAGCTATTCGGGTGTTCGATGTGGATATTCGCTTTGACGACTTTGATGCCATTGCGCTAGAGGGTATTCGTCGCTTAGAAGAGTACACAAAGGAAATTGGTCTACCCACCCGCTTCTCCGATGTGGGATTAGATGGCAAGGACATTGAGCTGATGGCGGAAAAGGCAGTCTCCATGGGCAACATCCCCGGCATGATGGAACTCACCAAAGAAGACGTGATGAAAATCTACGAGTTAGCGCTGTAAGCATGACAAGTGCTTCTATAGATGTGACAGAGACAGAAAAACTGTGTAGCAAAGCCTGCACAATGTGAAATTGCTAACGTCATATGTATGTCTCGATACCCCAAAGCGGAGGTCTACTCTTTTGAGGCCTCTGCTTTGTGATAATTTTATGGAGCGGATCTGTTGCGCAACAGCCCCCAAATCATAAATAAAATAAACCAGGCAATCAAACAAAGCAGCAGGATGATTGCCTTTTTTTTAGTGTATTTTTCCTTGCGTACCATAAAGATAAACGCGATCAAGATCAAATACAGTGTTGCACAGAGAAATAAAGTCAGCAACATGATGGGCTACCTCCAAGGAACGGCGAAGAGCTGAGCAAATTTGCTAAATAAAGCGGGATACTCTGTGCTCTTTTTCCTATTGGTTAATAGGCGGTATACATCATTGGCCACTAAGAAGGTGATGATGGGGAAGATTGCCACGGTAAAAATAGGATGGTAAGTAAAGGCCTTGGCAAATTGAAGGTGCATGATGGAGGAAAAAGCACGGGTAATGCCACAAGTAGGGCATATGGCGCCAAAATGCCGCTGGATGAGGCAAATGCTCTCCTTCTCTACTATCTCCAAAGGAATGAGACAAAAACTCAAATATAATAAGAAGAAAAACAAGATGCGCAAGCACTGTAGCTTATGAGTCTTTAAATAGGCCATGAGACCTCCTAAAAGTGGTATTTCATTTATTATAGCATTGAGTGAAAGAGATTGACAAACAGTTTTAACCATAATGTATAGGGAAATGGAAGCCAAATAGAGAGGAGATAGAAGGGAAGAGAAGGCCATAAAATGGATTGCATAAGGGGAAAAGAAAGGGTACAATACATATCATAGACATGAAAAAGGAGTAAAGAAATGAGAGTAGATCATAGAGAGTGGGACGAAATACGGCCGGTGCAGATGGAAATTGGTATTGTGGAAAACGCCAAGGGATCGTGCATCATCTCCTGTGGAAAGACTAAGGTACTGGCCACGGCCAGCGTGACACAATCCGTACCGCCCTTTTTAGTGGATACGGGGAAAGGCTGGCTGACAGCGGAATACTCCATGTTGCCGGGTTCCACTATTCAGCGAAAAAATCGAGAGCGGAATAAGTCGGACTCTCGGAGCATTGAAATTCAGCGGTTGATTGGGAGGACACTTCGGAGTGTTGTGGACTTTGAGA
The DNA here is from genome assembly GCA_905193725.1 of uncultured Eubacteriales bacterium. Classification (GTDB taxonomy): domain Bacteria; phylum Bacillota; class Clostridia; order Christensenellales; family Christensenellaceae; genus CAJJPW01. The sequence continues at coordinate 1,507 of CAJJPW010000112.1, read as the reverse complement.
AGATGCCGGGAATTACCATACACATCGACTGCGATGTAATCAATGCAGATGGTGGTACCCGTACGGCCAGCATCACCGGGGGTTTTGTGGCCTTATGTCTGTGTGTGGATAGGCTTATGCAGGAGGGACTGCTCAAAGAGTCGCCTATCACAGGCTATCTGGCGGCGATTAGCGGGGGCATTGTGAAAGATGAACTGCTGCTAGACCTTTGTTATGTGGAGGATTCCTCTGCGGCAGCGGACATGAACATGGTTGCTACCCAGGAAGGGGATATTGCAGAAGTGGGCATCACCGGCGAGAAGAGGACGGTCAAAGACACCGAGTTTCAGCAGTTGATGCAGCTGTGTAAAAAGGGCATTGGTGAGCTGATCGAACTGCAAAAACAGGCGTTAGGAGATGCCAATAGAGTCATCATGATAAGAGAATAGATTGCAAAACAGATGAGAAAATGAAGAAAAAGGAGTGAAAAGCATGAGTAGGTTGATCATTGCCACAGGCAATCAGGGAAAAGTGCGTGAAATTAAAAAGATATTAGAGGGAGTCTACGATGAGATTCTATCTTTAAAAGATATTGGGCTGAATGTGGAAGTAGTGGAAGATGGAGAGACGTTCTACGAGAACGCCAAAAAGAAGGCGGAGGAGATCAGCAAACTGGTGGAAGGAGATGTGCTGGCAGATGACTCTGGGCTGATGGTAGACGCCTTAGGAGGCGCTCCGGGGGTGTATTCCGCACGGTATGCAGGGGAACCTTGTGACGACGAGAAAAACAACCAAAAGCTGATCTGTGAGGTGTCTAAGCTTCCAGAAGATCAGCGGGATGCAAAATTCGTGTGTGCTCTGGTGTTGGCCAGGGATGGAAGGGAGATTTTAAATACCTATGGAGAGGCAAAGGGACAGATTATCTTAGAGCCTCAAGGGGAAAATGGATTTGGCTATGATCCGCTGTTTTTTGTGCCTCAATTAAACCAGACGTTTGCCCAAATCCCCAGCGATTTGAAAAACGAGATCAGCCACCGGGCTTTAGCCCTCAAAAGCCTAGAGGAAAAGCTGGCGGCAAAATAAGCTCGGCAAGGAATGACCTGGATTCTGACAATGGTAGAAAAGCGAGATGGGATGGTGAGCTGATTGGGAAAAAAGAGAATATTGGTGGTGAGCGACACTCATGGAGCATACGAGAGGATGGATCAGGTTCTATCTAGCGAGGGGCCATTTGACGGGTTGATTCACCTGGGAGACCAGCTCTCTGACGTCTATGCGGCTAAGAAGATCGGGAATATCCCGGTATACACGGTTAAGGGAAACTGCGATTTCGGTTCCAGTGAAAAAGCAGAGCGGTTGGTAGACCTATATGGCGCCAAGGTGCTTTTGACCCATGGGCATCTCTATGGGGTGAAGTATTCCCTAACCCGTTTGGCTCTGTCGGCAGCGGAAAAGCAGGTGGCTTTGGCTTTATATGGGCATACACACATCCCACTTTTGGAGTGCGATGGGCTATTGACACTGATGA
>CAJJPW010000111.1 GCA_905193725.1 uncultured Eubacteriales bacterium | reverse complement strand
ACCTGTGACCCCCTGCTTGTAAGGCAGGTGCTCTCCCAGCTGAGCTATGCTCCCAATATGGTGACTCCTAGGGGACTCGAACCCCTGTTACCGCCGTGAAAGGGCGGTGTCTTAACCGCTTGACCAAGGAGCCATTTTTTCGGCACATGCTATATGATACACAACCAGCCAAGACTTGTCAATAATTTTTTCCAAAAAACTTGAAATCTTTATCCAAAAGCGCCTTACAGATGCCACTTTTCTTCACATCTCTATCCAATTCAGTTTTTAGATCTTTTCCCCAAGCGTGTTTCTCGTGTCAAATAAAGCATCTTTCCCCCACATATTTTTTCACATACCAGGCGGTCCATCTTTCTAGCGATATCACAACTGCTAAGCCAGTGCCGTTCGATTCCGCCTCATATTTACGTTGAGGACAATACCCATGGCAATCATACTGGTGAGCATATTAGAGCCCCCATAGCTAAAAAACGGCAAAGGAATGCCTGTAACCGGCATCACGCCCATATTCATACCAATATTCTCTACGATATGGAACAAGAACATGGCCATTACCCCAATAATCAGATAAGAGCCAAACCGATCTTTTGCGCGAATAGAGAGAAACCACAGTCTAGCCAGCAGCGCTAAATACAGCAATATGAGGATGAGTCCGCCCACAAAGCCTACCGCCTCTACAGTAACCGAGAATAAAAAATCTGTGTGTTTTTCTGGCACATAATTCAGCTGACTAAGCGAGCCTTCTGTAAAAAACCCCTTACCTGTCAACCCTCCAGAACCAATAGCGATTTTCGCCTGCTCCACATTATAACCGGAGTTTTGTAGGTCTGCTTCTGGGTTGATGAACGCCAATATTCTATTTTTCTGCCAATCGTCCAGCAGTATCCACGCAAGTGGCAACAGGCATACCACCACACCTGCCAGGATGAGAATCAGCTTCCAACTTGTTTTGGAAACTACTAGCAAGACAGCAAATACCACCGCATACACCAGCGCTGTCCCCAGGTCTTTTTGAGCGATGATGATGGCAAAGGGCAGGGCAAAACGCCACAACAGCGGCCACAACTCTCTCCAGGTTTGGATGCCTTGTCCCCCATTTTCCGTTTTATCGGCAAACATCTTAGACAGCGTAATGATAATGGCTATCTTAGCCAGCTCACTTGGTTGAAAACCACGACCGCCGATCATAAACCACCCAGTTGCTCCCCGTTGGTTACTGCCAAACAAAAGCACCGCTACCAATAAAACGATATTTGCCCAGTAAATAATATGAACCCAATCTCTTAAGATATTATAATCAAATAGCAATATCACGGCAATTGCCACTAAACCAATGAGGAAGAACAGCCCTTGCCAAACTACATTGCTCAAGTTTAAATTGTCAAAGATATCTCCTAGCCCCTGTTCCTGCCCGGTAAATGGATCGGCCAAAACGTTGGTAAGGGAAATTAAGCTAAATGCCACAATGAGAAAAACGATGACCAGCGAAAACCAGTCGATTAGCTTAAATGTTTTTTTGCCTAAATACAGCTTCAAATTGTCTGACCCTTTCCTATTTACTATTTTGCTATTATAGCATATCAATAGGTGCATTTCAAACGAATCTGCCGCTCCAAATGTAAACATTCTTTTACATATTGGTCCTGTTTTTCTCTGTACAAAGAAGTGCAATTATTTACTAGATACCTTAATCACACAAAAAAGTAAGGCAAATGCCTCCCATTCGCCTCGCTCTCGTTTCCTCTCTAGAATATATTTTCAATACTTATTGCGCCCCATTTTTTTAATATGCTTAATGGGGATGTTGGCAACCAGTGCCGAGCTGACTCCCTCTTCTGAGTTTTGGTTATTCTTAATATCTACTTCTATCTCCTCTTCGTCGATATCGATATATTCTGAAATAACCCGCAGAATATCCCTTTTCATCATTTCGATCATCTGATTGTTAGAAGATGTCCCTGCTCTATCATAGATGAGCACTAGCTTGAGCCTGTCCTTTGCGATACTACTGCTTTTTCTTTTGCTAAATAATCCCATATTTAATCTCCTTTAGCCGCCGCTATCTGCCGAATAGCCGTTTAAAGAATCCCTTGGTCTGCTCTAATTTCAGCATAGGAACTTCTTGTCCAAGTATGCGCTGTGTAATATTGCGATACGCCTTACCAGCAAGCGCATCATCATCTGTCACAATAGGTTCACCCAAATTGCTAGAGCGCAAAATCCTTCCATCTTCCGGAACTACACCGATCAGATCCACCCCTAAAATTTCCAGGGTGTCGTCTATCGCCAACATATCTCCTTTTTTCACCAACTCTGGGTTCAACCGATTAATCAGCAGCTTCACATCATCAATATCATTGGCAGATAATAGCCCGATAATTCTATCCGCATCTCTCACAGAGGAGACTTCCGGCACGGTTACAACAATCGCGCTTTTTGCACCTGCCACAGCATTTTTGAAGCCCCGTTCAATCCCTGCAGGGCAGTCAATCAAAATATAATCGTACTCTTTTTCCAACTCTTCCACCAGTTTTTTCATCTGGTCTGGAGAAACCGCCATTTTATTTCTAGTCTGAGCAGCCGGTAGCAGATATAACCCATTATATCTCTTATCTTTGATGAGTGCCTGTTTGAGCCTACAAGTGCCCTCTATCACATCTACCAGATCATATACGATTCTATTTTCCAGGCCCAAAACCACATCTAGGTTTCGAAGGCCGATATCTGTATCAATTAAGACAACCGATTTTCCCTGTCTTGCCAGTCCAACGCCTAAGTTTGCCGTCGTTGTCGTTTTGCCAACGCCACCCTTGCCCGACGTGATCACGATCACATTTTCCATTCTGAACTTCCTCCTAAACGTATTTCCATAAAGGGTTCGCCCCGTCATCGAACGGAGCAAGGGTCGACAAAGCCGACCGATCTCTCGGGAGAAGTCGCCTCGCAACCCCTACCGTCTGTCAACACGAGAGCATCATTTCTAAGTGAGCGAAGGTTTGCCTGCTACTGTTTGAATGACGATCTTGCCATTGTTAATCGATGCCATTTCCGCTTTGGCTGCTCTTCGCACAACGTCCAATACAATAATCTTATTGGCAATCCTCACCTGCTTTGCCTTGAGCTTGTTTGCCACCACAAATGCCGTCTCATCTCCTTCTGCACCTGCATGAGCAAGCCCTAGAAGCTTACCAAATACGACAATATTTTCCCGGGCAATCAGCTCGGCACCAGGGTTTACATCGCCTACAACCACAATACTTCCATCCGACTCCACTCTCTGTCCATTGCGCACAGTAGTGGTTAAAAACAATGTCTTCTTTAGCTGTGCCGATTGTACATTCCCCTCTGGCACTTCTTCACCCCGAGGCCTTTGTAGTCCAGAAAGGTTTTCCTTTTTTCTTGTTATAGTCTGGATGGACTTCAGCTTTAACTCATCTTCAAAGTACACTTGCTTAATTTTAAAATCCTTGGCAAATACCCTTCTGATTTGGTTTTTTTGATCCGAAAGCAGAACTTTGCCCATCAGCGCTACATGAGATGCCCCTTCAAAAAAGCTCCTGTTCTCCGAAAATTTTTGTTTGATTTCTTCAAAAGCTTGTTCAAAATCTGCACTCTCTAGTATATGAATTTCCAATACGCCTTGGGCGGATTTTAAAATAATTTGTTCCGGCACTGCTATTCTCCAACCATTTTATTTCGTAATATCTTATTTATTTTATAACAGAATCCGACTTTTTGCAATGTGAATTATGTCCGAATCCCATGTCCTTTTTACATAATTTTTACTAGTGCCAGTGGTGCTTTCAGCCCCTCCTTCCTATTTTATTATGACACAAAAACGCCTGCGCATTCTTACATCTTAAGGCAAGTCCTTTGAGATTCTCACCTATCAGACCCTTTTTCCACAGATATTCACATGCTCTATTCATAGATTTTTGCAATTGGCACACCGATAATTTGCAACTTTATCACATAACTTTTTAGATTCTCCGTGCTCTTTTGGCGTTAGGGCCTCATGTTTTTTATAGATTTAAGGTTTTTTCGCTAAAATATGAATTTTCCTCTTGGATTTCCACACAAATTTTGATATATTAAACGATAAGACGTAACAAACTTTTATTTTTGAAAGGGGAGCAGTTATGACAGAACAAATTGAACAAATTGCAGAACGGTTAAAAGAGCTGCGCACCATTGCTGGTGTCAGTCAGGAAAGCCTTGCAAGAGAATTTGGCGTATCTGTCGAAAAGATTGAAAAATACGAATCTGGCGCGACGGATATTCCCATCAGCTATTTGACCAAAATGGCCAGCAAATTTAACGTCGAAGTCACCGCGCTTTTGACAGGCGACGAGCCTAAGCTTCGAGTCTTTTCTATTTGCAGAAAGGGAAAGGGCGTCTATGTAGAGCGGTTTAAGGAGTACGAGTACGAGTCCTTGGCGTATAAATTTGCCAACAAAAAATGCGATCCGTTTCTCGTCACGGTACAGCCAGAAAATAAGGATAAGCCCATGTACTTAAATGCCCACAGCGGCCATGAGTTTGATTACGTCGTCGAAGGCTCCATTAAATTTTTTGTCGGGTCAAAAGAGTATATTTTAAACGAGGGAGATTGTATTTATCTGGACAGCGCGTATATGCATGCAATGTCAGCAGTTGGAGACAAACCCGCAAAGTTCATTGCCATTGTTCTTCCCTAAGCGATTAGTACTTTCCCCCGACACATAAGTTCGGGGGTTTTTCACTTTAGGGTATTTATGGCAGTAAGAAAGCACTTCCGATAGGGTAGCCAGCTTTCATCATACAAAAGATCTCGCTGCCTTTTGGCAGTATCATAAAAAGGAGCAACTAAGATGATTGAAAAATTTTGTAATACAAACTTTACCAGCTATGAGGATTTCTATAACAATTTTAAAATCAACGTGCCGAAAGACTTTAATTTCGGCTATGATGTGGTAGATGAGTGGGCAAAAACAAATCCCGATAAAATCGCCCTCATTTGGTGTGATGACGATGACAACGAAAAAACTTTCACCTTTCAGGAAATCAGCGAGTATTCTAGCCAGTGTGCCCATTATTTTCGCAGTTTGGGCATTCAAAAGGGCGATAGCGTGATGCTCATCTTAAAACGGAGATATGAGTATTGGTTTGCCATTATCGCCCTGCACAAAATCGGCGCGATCGCCATTCCAGCTACTTTCCAACTCACCACTAAAGATGTAAAATATCGGGTAAACTTAGCCGATATTAAAATGGTAATTTGCTGCGATGACAAACACGTGTTAGATGCCATTGATGAAGCGCAAGCAGATCTCCCTATCTTACAGAACAAGATTTTAGTAAACGGTCACAGAGATGGCTGGCTAGATCTGCACCAAGGCATGGAGGGCATGAGCAAAAGCTACCCTCGCCCCACAGATGATCAAAACACACATAACGAAGACCCTATGCTCATTTACTTTACTTCGGGAACGACCGGAATGCCCAAGATGGTGCTGCACAACTTCACTTATCCTTTGGGGCATATTTTGACAGCAAAGTTTTGGCACAACCTACATGAAAACAGTATCCACCTGACAGTGGCCGATACCGGCTGGGCCAAAGCCTCCTGGGGCAAAATCTACGGTCAGTGGATTTGTGGCGCGGCGCTTTTTGTTTACGATATGGTGAAGTTCATTCCCGCAAAGGTGTTAGACAAAATTGCTCGCCACAAAATCACCAGCTTTTGCGCCCCACCTACCATCTATCGTTTCCTCATCAAGGAGGACATTAAAAAGAGCGATTTTGCCTCTTTAGAGTACGCCTGTACGGCAGGAGAGCCCCTTAACGCCGAGGTGTTTACCCAGTTTAAGAAGATCACCGGAATCGAGATCAAAGAGGGGTTTGGCCAAAGTGAGTCCACCCCACTCATTGCCACCTTCCCTTGGATGGAGGCCATCCCCGGTTCGCTGGGCAAACCTTCCCCCATCTACTATACCGAGCTATTAGACCACAACGGCAATCCGGTAGACCCTGGGGAAGAGGGTGAAATTTGCGTAAGGGTGGCAGATGGTATTCCCGTTGGCCTCTTTCAGGGATATTATAAAAATAAGGAAAAGACGGATGAGGTTTGGTATGATGGATATTACCACACCGGAGATATGGCATGGACGGATGAAAACGGCTATATCTGGTTTGTAGGTAGGGCAGACGATGTAATCAAAAGCTCTGGTTACCGCATCGGACCCTTTGAGGTGGAAAGCGCCCTTATCGAGCATCCCAGCGTAGTGGAGTGCGCCATCTCCGCCGTTCCTGACCCTATTCGTGGCCAAATTGTCAAGGCGACGATCGTGCTAGCGCGCAACTATCATCCCTCCGATCAACTCAAAGTGGAATTGCAGGAGCATGTAAAACGAGTTACCGCCCCCTACAAGTATCCGCGTATCATCGAATTTGTGGACGAGCTGCCCAAGACGTTGAGTGGCAAAATCAAGCGGGCGGAGATTCGCGCCAAAGACGCCAATCGACATCAAAAATAGCCTTGCTCAGCATTTACAAACAGAGGCTCGCAGTTCATTCTGCCAGCCTCTGTTTTTTGTGGCCTCTGGCCCCCACTTCATTGTTCACTATATTGAATTGCTAGCAATAATATCATTTTTATTATTTTCATTGATATTTACAAATTTTTTACTGTATACTTACTTTTTCTATTGCAAAATCCATCGCTCCTCAGTATAATTTATAGTATATTGGAATAAAATCGTTCAATATTAACAGTCCTATGTTAATAGGATGAGTTAATTTTAGTTAATTATATGCTTTGTCATGCGAAGGGAGGGTATAAAAAGCAGAGCATATAACCAAATGCACTACAGTTCAAGTAGTTTCCGAGCCTATCATGCCTAAAGCATCGCCATGGCGGATAGGCCGATAGGGTATAGTATGGAAACATCTATGCCTCCCGTTGGAAAGGAAATGAATGCAGAAATAAAAACTTCATATTTATTTTGTTGCGCTCATTTTCCTTGCGTTTTGTATGATCAATCAAAAGTGTAGAGGAGAATGTATTATGAAAATGATTATCGGCGGAGAATATCGCTCCGCATCCGACCAAAGTACTGTCAATGTAGTCAATCCTGCCA
>CAJJPW010000110.1 GCA_905193725.1 uncultured Eubacteriales bacterium | reverse complement strand
TATTGATTCGTTCCTCCAATAATCCAATTATAACATACTCCTTAAAGCCTGTGTAAAAAATTTTAACCTCACTTGTTTTTAGAACGATTGAAAAACATAAGAGGTGCATTTTTTCGAACCAGCTGAAATAGGCTGCGAAAAGTTTGAGATAATGCATATTTGGTGGCGGGATCGAATTGTCTCATGGCAGATATCATAGCCAGTGCTGCTTGAATATGCCGGCCATTTTTGAGATCGGAAATTGTGTGAGCACCGCTGGCACTGAGAACCTGGAAAAGACCATCCACAAGCTGCTCCCTCTTTACTACATTCATCTGTGCAATCCACTCTTTTAATGTTTTATCGACTACATGGCTTCCCTTAGTGATGCTGTGAAGGCGAATAAAATCGTCAGCCATCACATTCCAGGAGTAGAGATCGTGCTGCATGAGTCCTCTTTGTGAGCTCTGAACTACGATATACTCTTCCTCATGCTCCAGTAACATGCCTATGACGGATGATTGAGGCAGAAAGGTGGTGATTTTTGGCCGTACGGCCTGATAGCCTGCACTGTGCATCACTTTGGGCAGAAATCCTGGGCCATCGTGACTGTCAACCTGAAGGATGCGACTCTGAATGGAGGGGGAAGAAAATGCGGCGGCGTAAATTGCCAAATTGCCGCCTTTGGAATGGCCACCTACCCGAAGCTGCCCTGATGAATTATGAGCAATGTGTTCTAAATATGATACTGCATCTCGTTGGGAAGGAACGGGGGTCATAAAACCCATGTTAAAGTCCTCTTTCCAGCCCACTAAAGTGCTATCTGTCCCGCGATACGCCACATACAGACATCCATCGTTGGTATGCACCGTGAGTGCGGAAAACTGCTTTTGTGCAGCGCTATCTACAGAATTCATGTACTTGCAAAGTGTCATACGAGAAAAACGCCTGCTTTGCGCCAGCTTTTGCAACAGTTTCGCGTCTCGAGGGGTGAGCTTTTCTTGACTGGCCTGGATCACTGGAGAGGAGGTATCACCAAGGAGACGCTCGGCAGCCTGGGAGATGGAAACCTCTGCATTGCTGTATAGACCGGGTAAAATGCCGTCAAAGGGCAGATAGGAAAGGCGACATAGAATCAGACTATCTACATGGGAAAAAGGAGATTGTTCCAAAGTAAGATCGCCGCGCCAATCCAGATAATCTAACACATTCGCCATAAAGTCCTCCGTAACATTACCAAATAGATTTTTCCTTTGAGAAATGGATGAGATTAGTATACCATAGATGAAGAAACTTGATCTAGAGGGCAAAGAATCTATCGATATAAGAAATAGTAGAAACAATCCATGAAGAGTAAATACCTCTTTTTGTATTTTGAAATGCTTTATGTTATAGTAAAATCACACAGAAAAAGAGAAGGAGCGATATGATGAACGAAAAGAGAAAGAAAGTGCTGGATACTTTGGACAAAATGGGGATCTCCTATGAAATTACAGAGCACCCACCGGCACATACTATTGAGGAGATAGAACAAATGGGAGTTTGTAGTCAAGGAACAGTGGCGAAAAACCTGTTTTTGCGCAATGACTCAGGAAAGATCCACTATTTAGTAGTAGTGATTAAGGAAAAGAGAGTTAATTTATCGGCACTGAGGGAGAAACTACGGTGCTCACGGCTCTCTTTTGGATCGCCGGAGAGGTTGGAAAAGCAATTGGGAATTTCACCAGGGGAAGTTGGGCCCATGGGGGTCCTCAACAATGACGGATCAGTGATTGTGGTCTTTGACAAAGACTTGGTGGGCAACCCTAGAATCGGATGTCATCCAAACGACAATACGGCCACCATTTGGCTGCCATTTTCTGAGATCGAGCGGGTAGTAAAATCCTGCGGTAACCAGATAATCTATCTCTCTCTATAGAAAAGGGCATGGACGGCTTTTGGCAGTGAGGTGATACACATGACCAAAAAGAAAAAAGTGTGGATTATTGTGCTCAGCGTCGTGGGGGGAGTGATCCTGCTTGCGGCATTGGGGCTTTTTCTGCTCAACCAATTGTTCAGCGGTGGCCTAGAGCCCCATGTGGTTTGGTTTACAGAAGAATCTCCCTCAGGAAGCTTTACGTTGCGTGTGGATAAAGACCAAAGCCCTGCTTGGCCCTTTGGATCCCAGGGCATTTATATCTATGTGGAGGACGAACTGCTGGTGGAGACGGCGCTTTCCAACGATGGGAAGCAGGCGTCAGATGCCAACTACACTCTATCCTGGGAAGGAGATGTGGCTACACTATGCCTTAAGGGAGAAGAACAGGGAGATCGTTACTACGAGATTACTTACCAAAATGGAGAGGCTTCTTACGAGAGCTACTCTGACACCATAGGCGTAGAGTATATGGATCGCATGGGAATTACCATCAACGATCCCAAGAGCGATACGATGACCTATTTTGAGATCAGCACCGTGGGTGATGACATGGGCCGGGCTTTTCAAATGAAGGCTCGTCTATCGGACATTACGGCAGGGAAGCACGTCGACGACGGCAGCGCGGAGATTTACGATCAGCAATGGGTGGACTTAGGAGCAGAGCAGCTAGAACAGATCAAAACAGCGCTTAAGAAGTTTACCGGCTATTCGATAGTAGGTCAGCAGGCCACAGCCAGAAATGGAGTCCAGCTAGAGATGGAATTTCCGGATTCCCAAAACTGGAAGGTGGAGTTTGAAATCAGCACACAGGGGAAAACAGATTCTCCCTCAGTGGCATCCGCCTATTTAGATGAGGGAACTCTTTACTACTATGATACAGGGGAGTTTCCAAATACCTATCAGGAGCTGATGGAACAACTGTGGCAAATCGCCATTGCGCAAGAGGAGGCAATAGCATAGGGATATGTTATGCATTGCAAAAGGGATGAATGGCTAAGGCCTAAAAGGGCTTTATCAGAATATGGTAATCAGGGTATATCCAAAAAATGTGATGCACATGAAAACAAATAGCGAAATAACTGAGGAAAGGGTAAAGTCATTCGATGAACGATGGATGATATAAGACGCGATAAAAAAATATGCACTGCTCAGTTACGAGCTAATAAAAATTGCGGATAGTAAAATGATACATGATGGGTATGTGCCCATCTCCGAAATCGTGTAAAAGGAGCGAATAATGAGTCAAAATATTTTTGACAATGAGGTGTTCTTTTGCGAATATAGCAAGCTCAGAGAAGGAAAAAACTATAATGATCTATTAGAGCAGCCAGCAATGGCCAAATTGCTTCCCAAAATAAGGGGAAAGGTTATCTTAGATATTGGCTGTGGTTACGGCCGAAACTGTTTGGGATTTGCTCAAGGTGGCGCAAAACAGGTAATTGGAATAGACATCTCTGAAAAAATGCTCCAAATTGCCAGGGCAGAAAATGCCCACCCTCAGGTAGAATACCATCATATGGATATGGCACAGCTCTCACAGATCCATCAAAACTTTGATTTGGTCTACAGCTCATTGGCATTTCACTATGCAGAGAATTTCACTAAACTCATACAAGATATCTATCGCTTACTGAAGCCAGGAGGGCATCTGCTCTACTCCCAGGAGCATCCGATTGTGACTGCGACAATGGACTGCCAGGGACACCACAACGTAGATGAACAGGGGAAATTTCAGTCGTATACCTTCTCAGATTACGGACATAGCGGAAAGCGTGTAGGACATTGGTTTGTGGACGGTGTGCTCCATTACCACCGACCTATGGGGGAAATCGTATCCACCCTGGCCCATACCGGGTTTGTGTTGGAGGATCTGGTAGAGCCGCTGCCTGAGCCTTGGGCACTGAAGGAAAAACCGGATTTAAATAAGGAGTGGATTAAACCCACTTTCCTCATTATCAAGACAAAAAAACCGGAGATGGCCATGCAAATAGAAAAGGCAAATGAGAGGAGCGAATGATGAAGGAGAACCCATACGATAACAGGCAGTTTTTTGATAAATATGGCCAGATGTACAGGTCAAAGTACGGGCTCAAAGGAGCGGGAGAATGGCGCGACTTTCAGCGCATACTCCCGGATTTTGCGGGAAAAAGAGTGCTGGACTTGGGCTGTGGCTATGGTTGGCACTCCCGGTATGCCGTAGAAAAAGGGGCCGAGCAAGTGCTAGGGGTAGATATCTCTCAAAAAATGTTGAAGGTTGCTTCTCAAAAAAACAGCCATGAGAAGATAAACTATATATGTCAAGCGATGGAAGACTTGAGTTTTACAGATCAAACCTTTGACATCGTCTTTAGTTCGCTGGCTTTTCACTACGTCAGGGATTTGAGACCACTGATACAGAATATCAGTAGCTGGCTGGTGCAGGAGGGCCATTTCGTCTTTTCGGTAGAACATCCTGTTTTTACTGCTTATGGAAGCCAAGACTGGTACTACGATGAGGAAGGGGAAATAGCTCACTTCCCGGTGGATAATTATTTTATCGAGGGGAAGCGAGATGCCATTTTCTTAGGGGAACATGTAGTAAAATACCATAGAACGCTTACCACCTATTTGGAGATGCTTATACAATGTGGTTTTGCAATCAAGCACGTAGTAGAACCCCAACCACCAGTGGAGATGATGGATCTACCGGGGATGAGAGATGAGCTACGCCGCCCCATGATGCTGCTCATTGCTGCGCAAAAAAATGAAAGGGATATCTAGCCAATTAGGGGAAATCTCGATAAAAATAGAACGGAAGATCATTCTAAAATAAAAAAAGGAAGAAGTAGATAGAAATGATCTACTTCTTCAGAGAAGTCAAATGGCAATGACTGAAGTAAGTATATGGAGAATAAGCTGTTTTCGGCAAGCGGAAGATCATATGTACATGCAAATGAAGAGGGGGGTTAGTTTGTTGCTTGCCGTAGTTAATTCTTGCGGCTGTGCCCGCCAAAAACGGCTTAGACTCACGAGATTAAAGATTTAGCTAAATTGGTACACGCTTTTAACGCTTCTGCATCTGGCATTTCATTGCAGATGACACTATCACATGCGAGAACAGCGCCGTTTTGTGTGCAGGTTTGTTCCCAAGTGCGCATCCATTCGCCATCTCCCCAACCATAAGAGCCAAACAGAGCGATTTTTTTGCCGTTGAGCTTAGGAAGACATGCGGTGAACATGGGCTCGAATTCACTTTCCTCTAATTCCTCAGCTCCCATGGAAGGACAGCCAAAGGCAATGACATCAAATTGCTCTACCATCTCTGGGGAGAAAGCCTCCGGAGTAAAGACAGATGTTTTGGCTCCGGAAGCAGATGTTTGCTCGGCGATTTGTTCGGCCATTGCTTGGGTGTTTCCTGTTCCACTCCAATATACAACTGCAACTGAATTCAACGTAATTTACCTCGATTCTTAAATATTTAAGTTACGCGGCTACTGTAAGCTGCATAACAGATTTACCCTTCTGAAACAATCGGGCGTACACCCGTTTACAATGCCTAAATTTTTCGAATAACCTGCTAGTCTCCTGGTGATTTTCATACACTTTCCAAAAGCCGGAACACATGCAGTTTTGGCCGCAATTTTGAATGAACCCCTTCACATCTCCCAATGGATATCCTAAAAACACACCAATTTCATGGGGAAATTCCCCGGTTTGAGAAACTCTGTGTTTTAAATGCCCTACTGCAGTTTGAAAAGAAACGCTCTCATATCCACACTTTTGCAAAAAATCCTGAATACATGGCGTGGAAAACGATTGCTCTAGTGTGCCTTTGCGATATACGTAGATGAGGGACATCCCCTTCTTGCAGGTAAAAGCGCTAAGCCAAATGCCGCGGGGATTTAACTTCTGATTCCAAATTTTTAAAGTGTTCTGGAGAACTTCTGGGGCGCACTTGCCCAAATTGAAAAGGCTGGCAGGCTTTAAATTGGCCAAAGTGGGAGAACAGTGCTCAATTAACAATTCTTCAAATCTAGTAGAACACATTTTGCTCATGATCTAAAACCGCCTTTCTTGCCTTTGCTGTGCCACCCTCAGCGAAGCTGCGCAAACCGTATGGTGAAGAGTGAATAGGAACGGCTTGCGCAAACCTAACTGACTGTTGCACAAAAGGTATTCGATAAGTTAGTGTAAGCTAACATTGGGTGAAATAAAAAACTAACTTAATTATTGTATTAGTTAGCCTTAACTAACTTCATGTATAAATTATCACACTAGAAAATGTTTGTCAATACTTTTTTAAAAAAATTTTTTAAAATGAGGTTTTTACTAAATAGATAATTACTTTTTCCAGACAGGCGCTTTTATGCTGCATTTGTTCCATTTATGAGCTATTTAGACGATGGCTAATCTAAAAAAGGGAGAAAAAATGAGCGATGGCCATATAACATATAGATAAAGGTTTGCAGCTTCCCGATTGGGAACATGCACTGAGCTCTAGCGCTGGCATAATAATCGGTTGAGGTCACGTGGAATCTTCACTGTGAGTTTGCCTTCATCCACTCGATACTTTGTGCTCTCATCCTCTTTGAGTTTGTTATAGAAGAATAGCAGAGCATTGAGATCTTGCAACTTATAAGGGGAGAGGTAGATGTTCGGGGCAGATGACAAATTCTAAAAGGGAAATCTACTTAAAAAGACGAAAAGGAGTGTCAAGGGAAATAAAAAGAGGGTATTTGATCAAATACCCTCTTGAATGGTTAAATGTTCCCTAGTTTATAGATAGAGAGAGAAATACCAGAGTAGAGAAAACTCCCGCCAGAACCAACAACATCCAACGTACTAGGCACTGAGGTCACTTCAATGATCTGGGAGAAAGCCACATTGCTCACATCGGAAGAAGTTTGGAAAGTATGCTGTACATCTGTTCCAGCTACTCCAGAGCCCTGTTGCTGTAAATTGATCAAAATCGACAGGGGGAAATTGACACCGCTAGCAGGGCCGATGGTTCCATGGAATGATACTTGATAGTACCCAAGCTCTTGAATGATGAAATCGGCAGAGTTTTCGGCATGAGTAATGGCGCTGCCTACTGTGGTGCCATTACGATCGAAGATGAGCGCTCCACCTGAGGTGCCAGGTTGTGGCGGAGTAGAATATGCCGTCAAGAGCTCTAATGGCTGGGCACCTCCATCCTGTCCTCTGGGAATGACGAAGTCAAAAATCGCATCCTGTTCGGTGCCACTGTTAGTAACAGCAGCTTCAGTGTTAGGA
>CAJJPW010000109.1 GCA_905193725.1 uncultured Eubacteriales bacterium | reverse complement strand
AGCGTTAGAGCGGTTATATTCAAACCCTTCATTACTTTCAACTCCTTTCAAGTTTAGTATTTGAAAGAAAGGAAAAAGTTATAGATGCAATTTATGGGATGAAAAAACCGGAAGGTTTTTACAAAATCAACTCTATTTCAAAGGAATCAAAATTCACATCCTCCATAAAATCGTCTGGATGAAACTGGGTTTTATAAAATTTTGATAAATCCGCAGAGTGCTTGGAGAGCCAAACTGGCTCTGCAATATCAAAAATGCGGTAAATCTTTTCCATACACTCTATAAGCGCTTGATTGACATCCTGCTCGCTATTCACATCGCAGGAATTGATGATTTTATGATTTTTCTTTAAATATCCAATAACGCGCATAATTTCCTCTTTTTTGACATGTATTTGTGCATTTATTATATGGGGAATTTGAAAATTAAGCAATACAAATCTTGTATAGAATTTTAAATTATGGAATCAAGAGTATGTGAGTAAACGGAGGAATGGAAACGGATTTTTAAAAAAAATTATCGGTACAGTACTATTTATAGAAACAAAACGCTATTTGTGATATACTTTCCCAATAAAAATGAAATGCGGGAGGAGAAAACGGTGTTAGAGCTGGAGGGGATTTTCAAAAATAGAGTGCCAGATGATGCAAAGCTTGTAGACTTTGGCTTTCAAAAAACCGGCAGCCAATATACTAGTTCCTATCAGATATTGGGCGGGCAATTTGTAATGTATGTGACCATATGCCCGGGAAACGTTCCCGCTGTCAAGGTAGTAGATACCGAATGTGAGGAAGAATACGTTTTGATCCACGCGCGGGAAGCCAGTGGCAGCTTTGTAGGCTCTGTGGTACAGGCCTGCGAGGAAAAGCTAATGGAGATTGCAGAGGCCTGTTTTGTACAACAAGTGTTTGTAAGCCGTCAGGCAAAGGAGATCATCGCCTTTGTAGGTGAAAAATACCAAAGTCAGTTGGAATACTTGTGGAAGAAATTCCCCCAAAATGCGGTTTTAAGGCGGAAAGATACCTCCAAATGGTATGCGGCATTGCTCACAGTGGCGAAGGGAAAATTAGGGCTGCCCCAAGAGGGGGAGATTGAGATCGTAGATCTGCGGGGAAAGCCAGAGGAAATCGCGCAACTACTGGATGGGAAAAGGTATTTCCCCGGATATCACATGAACAAAAAGAACTGGTATACCATCTGCCTCAATGACACAGTGGATACCCAGGAAATATGCAGACGAATAGAGGAAAGCTACACGTTAGCAGGAAAATAGATTTTTATGAGACAGAAAAAATTTGTTTTTATGCATTTGGGGCAATAGGCCATGGGCGGCCCTTTTACTAGACGCAAATCCTCATGGCGACATGAGGAAAAGCATCCTAGGACTTGCATTTTTTACGGGAAGCCTTTAAAATTTAATTATATATCGAAAAGCGAGTGAAATATCAAGGATTTGGGAGGAAGAAATGGGGAAATCGTTAGCTTATAAAATTTTAGAAAACCATTTGAAGTCCGGGAAGATGATCCCCGGTGAGGAAATTTCCATTGGCATTGACTACACATTGACACAGGATTCTACAGGCACTATGGCTTATTTGCAATTTGAGGCCATGGGGGTGCCGCGGGTTAAGACCAAAAAATCCGTCGCATACATCGACCACAATACGCTGCAATCCGGCTTTGAAAATGCAGACGACCACAAGTACATTCAAACAGTGGCCAAAAAACACGGCATCTACTTTTCACGGCCAGGGAATGGCATTTGCCACCAGGTGAACTTAGAGCGCTTTGGCGTGCCAGGAGCCACGCTGTTAGGCTCTGATAGTCACACTCCCACTGGCGGCGGTATCGGCATGATCGCCATTGGAGCGGGCGGCCTGGATGTGGCGGTGGCCATGGGCGGCGGTGCATACTATCTGAACATGCCTAAGATTCTCAACGTAGAGCTGACAGGTAAGCTGAACAAAGGCGTTAGCGCCAAAGACGTGATTTTGGAAGTGCTCCGTCGGCTGACAGTAAAAGGTGGGGTAGGTAAAATTGTGGAATATACCGGCCCAGGGGTGGCAACCTTGAGTGTGCCAGAGAGAGCGACCATCACCAACATGGGTGCAGAGCTGGGCGCTACCACCTCTATTTTTCCCATTGACAATGTGACGAGAGAGTTCTTAAAGGCCCAGGGAAGGGAACAGGACTTTGTAGATATTCAGGCTGACCCAGATGCACAATACGACGAGAAGATCACCATTGCACTAGATGAGCTGGTACCTATGGCGGCACAGCCCCACAGCCCAGATGCGGTGGATACCATTGACAATATTGGCCCGATTAAGGTGGATCAGGTCTGCATTGGCAGCTGCACCAACTCCTCTTATCTGGATATGATGCGCGTTGCTAAAATCCTCAAGGGTAAACAGGTGGCAGAAGACACTAGCCTGGTGATTGCACCGGGTTCTAAACAGGTGTTCAACATGCTGGCGGAAAACGGCGCGCTGGCAGACATGATTGCGGCAGGCGCTAGAATCCTAGAGTGTGCTTGTGGCCCCTGCATCGGCATGGGGCAATCCCCCAAGACAGACGGAGTATCCGTACGCACCAACAACCGGAATTTCTATGGGAGAAGCGGGACCAAAAGCGCTAAGGTATATCTGGTGAGCCCAGAAGTGGCCGCGGTGACGGCGATTACAGGAGTGCTCACCTCGCCTCTTACTTTGAGCCAACAAGAGCTGGATGCGCTGGACATTGAAATGCCAAATCACTTCCTAATCAACGACAACCTGGTGGTGCCACCGGCGCCAGAGGGAAACGATGTGGAAGTGGTCAGAGGGCCTAACATTAAGCCGTTCCCCATCAACACAGAGCTGCCAGATACTGTGAGCGGTACAGCCCTCTTGAAGATGGAGGACAATATTACCACAGACCATATTATGCCCTCTAACGCGAAGTTGCTCCCATATCGCTCCAACATCCCCGAGCTCTCCAACTACTGCTTGACCCCAGTAGACGAGACGTTCCCCAAGCGGGCCAAGGAGCTGGGCGGAGGATTCCTCATTGCAGGGCAAAACTACGGCCAGGGCTCTTCCAGAGAGCATGCCGCGTTGGTGCCGCTATATCTGGGAATCAAAGGCGTTATCGCCAAGAGCTTTGCCAGAATTCACATGGCCAACCTGATCAACTCCGGCATTCTGCCCATGACCTTTGTGGACGAGGCGGATTACGACAGAGTGGCACAGGGAGATGAGCTGGTCATCGAGGGTGCGAGAGAGAATGTGGCTGGAAAGAGCGTCTTCCAAATCAAAGACGTAACCCAGGGCTTTACCTTTGACGTGAATCTGGACGTTTCCGAGAGATTGCGCAAGGTATTGCTGGATGGAGGTCTGCTCAATCACACCAAAAAGAGCTCGTAATGAAACAGCATAAAAGACGAGAGGAAACGGGAGTCATATATTTTGGCTCCCATTTTTTATGGGGCGTAAATCTTTGATGAGCTTTGGCAAAACTTAGGCTGGAAACTAGAACAAAAAAATAGGGTAAACGGGAAGAAAATTAAGGCGTGAAGGCGATAAATCGCATAGGGATTCATGAATAAAATGTAAAAAACAGAGGGCGTTTGTTGCGTTCCCCTATGTCAAATGATACAATAAAACTAATTGCGAATTGAGAAAAATCGGCTTAGAATGCAAAATGAGCCATGAAATAAAGAGGGATAGGCTATGGGTTTATTTAAAAAAGTGTTGAGTTATGATAGAACGCTCAAGCAGGCGGAAAAGCTGGCAGACCAGGTTTTGCAGCTGGAGAGCAGTTTTTCTGGACTGACGGATCAGCAGTTAAAGGACAAGACAGCGGAGTATAAGGAGCGGTATAAAAAGGGAGAGACGCTGGAGCAGCTACTTCCCGAGGTGTTCGCCCAGGTGCGGGAGGGCGCCAAAAGGGTGCTGGAAATGCAGCACTATTACGTGCAGATCATCGGCGGTGTGGTCCTTTTCCAGGGCAATATTGCGGAGATGAAGACGGGTGAAGGGAAAACGCTAGTGGCTACTCTGCCTGCCTGCCTCAACGCCATTTCGGGAGATCCCTCCTATATCGTGACCGTGAACGACTATCTGGCCAAGCGGGACAGCGAATGGATGGGAAAACTCTATAATTATTTGGGATATACGGTAGGGCTAGTAACCAGTCAGACCAGCAGAGAGGATAAACACAAGGCGTATCAAAGCGATATCATTTACGCCACCAACAACGAGCTGGGATTTGACTATTTGCGGGACAACATGGTCATCTACCAAAAGGACATTGTGCAGAGAAAACTCAGCTACGCCATCGTGGACGAAGTGGACTCCATTTTAATCGACGAGGCCAGGACGCCGCTGATCATCTCCGGGGCTTCGGATAAGAGCACGGATATGTACGGCAGGGCAGATGCCTTTGTGCGCACCCTCAAGGTAGAGGAGGATTACACCCACGATGAAAAGGCCAAAACAGTCAACCTGACGGACAAAGGTGTGAAAAAGGCAGAGGCATATTTTAATGTGGAAAACCTAAGTGATCTGGATAACACAGAGCTCAACCACCACATCAATCAGGCGCTCAAAGCCAATGTGATTATGAGGCGGGATATCGACTACGTGGTACAAGATGGAGAAGTGCTGATCGTAGATGAGTTTACCGGCCGTATCATGGTAGGCCGCCGGTATTCTGACGGACTCCACCAGGCCATTGAGGCTAAGGAAAAGGTGAATGTAAAGCGAGAGTCTAAAACCCTTGCCACCATTACCTTCCAGAACTTCTTCCGGATGTTTGATAAGCTTGCCGGTATGACGGGTACTGCCAAAACAGAAGAAGACGAATTTGTAGGCATTTACAACTTGGCGGTAGTGGAAATTCCCACCAACAAGCAGATGATCCGCCAGGATTTAAACGACGTAGTGTACTCTACTGTGAAAGGCAAGTTCAATGCGGTAATTGAAAAGATCGTGGAGATCCACAAGACCGGCCAACCGGTTTTGGTAGGTACCGTCTCGGTGGAAAACAGTGAAATTTTGAGTAAAATGCTGAAAATGCGGGGGATTAAGCACGAAGTACTCAACGCTAAAAACCATGCAAAAGAGGCGGAAATCGTGGCCCAGGCGGGGAAAAAGGGCGCGGTCACCATCGCCACCAACATGGCTGGCCGTGGTACGGACATTCTTTTAGGTGGTAATCCGGATTTCCTAGCCCGCCAGGAGATGAGAAAAAAGGGTTATGAAGAGGAGATCATTGCTGATGCGGTCAGCCACGCCCCGGTTACAGAGCCAGAAATTCAAGTGGCACGCGAGCTATACCATGAGCTTCTCAAAAAGCATAAGGAGATTACTGACAAGGAACACGATGAAGTAGTAAAAGTGGGTGGCCTCTACATTTTGGGTACCGAACGCCATGAGAGCAGGCGTATTGACAACCAGCTGAGAGGTAGGAGCGGCCGGCAGGGAGATCCAGGAACGTCCCAATTCTATATTGCCTTAGAAGACGACCTGATGCGGCTGTTTGGCGGCGAACGGGTCAAGATGATTATGGATAAAGTGGCAAAGGACGACAATATGCCTCTGGAATTTGGCATACTCACCAAACAGATCGAAAATGCCCAAAAGCGCATTGAGGAGCGCAACTACACCACTAGAAAACACGTGTTAGAATACGACGATGTGATGAATAAGCAAAGGGAAATCATCTACGCACAGCGGCGCAGTGTGCTCATGGGAGAAGACATGAAGCAAAATATCCTGGGGATGCTGGACGATGTAGTAGAGGAATATTTCTCGATCTACTGTCCACCTCACACTTACCCAGAAGAGTGGGATTTAGAGGAGCTGACAGCCGCTTTCCGGCGTTTATTCCACATTGAAGACTTGGAGCTCTTCCAGGGCAAAAAAATAGAAGATCTGGACGAAAAACAAGCGAAAAAGCTCCTTGTTGACTTGAGCCATGAGCTTTACGATGCGAAAGAACAGATCCTGTTTAAGGCGGGCGTCAATATGCGAGAAGCAGAAAGAGTAGTGCTGCTCAAAATCGTGGACGATAAATGGATGGATCACATCGACGCTATGGATCAGTTAAAGCAGGGCATTGGACTTCGAGCCTATGCTCAGAGAAATCCTGTGGTAGAATACCGGCTGGAAGGATTTGATATGTTTGACGCCATGGTGAACAAAATCAAAGAGGACACCGTAAAGGTGCTGTTTGGGCTTACCATCCAGACTAAGGTGGAGAGAAAGCAGGCAGCAGCTGAAACTTCGGCCTCTCACGGGGAAAATAGCAAACAGCCAGTAAAGGCGGAGAAAAAGGTGGGGAGAAATGAGCCTTGTCCCTGTGGCAGCGGTAAGAAGTACAAAAACTGCTGTGGCAGAAATGCATAAATTGGGAATGACAAAGCTTCCCAACGAAAATCATATTGATCTAGCAAAATAAAGTGAAGATCAAAACCGTCGAGATAGGAAGGAATGTGAGCATTACGTGCATGTTGACATTCCTTTTTTAATGCAATGATGTATCAACAGAAATAGATTATCCCGTGCTTTAGGCATCAAAAAAATGCGAGACGATGTATGACGCGGGAGATAGAGAGAACGTTAGCTGCAAAAAAAGAAGACACAAGCGGCCAAACCATCGCAACAAAAAAGAATCTACCCAGAAATGAGGACAACGCTTGCCACTTGAGCAGGCGGTTTTTTATCTCCATATAAGTAATATGTAAGAATCTAGAGGTCCTCAGCCACTTGAAAAACCACTCTAGGGTAATACCCGTGATTGGCGATTTCAAATGCCTGTTGAATCTGAGAAAAGGGGAAAATTTTGCCCACCAGAGTTTCCATTTGCAGGCGCTTTAGCAGCTCGCATGCCTTGGGGAGCATATATGGGGCGTTATAGGAAGTGCAGATAGAGCACTCCTTATAGTAGAGCTCGGATAAGTCCACCAAAAAAGGCTTTTCCAAGTAGTGAAAGGAGAACACTAACAAGGTGCCTCCTCTGGCCAAAAGCCCCACGCTGCCGTTTAAGGTCTGTGCTTTGCCGGTAGCATCTACAATCAGATCATACCCCAAATCCTGTGTGATTTGCATGGAGCGAAGAAAGAGGTTCTCCTCCGAAGGATTAATCACAAACTCAGCGCCAAACTTTTGTGCCAGCGAGCGTTTTGCGCTGAGGGGCTCGGATACT
>CAJJPW010000108.1 GCA_905193725.1 uncultured Eubacteriales bacterium | reverse complement strand
GAGCCGATATCCCTGAAAATATCAAAGAACAGTTGATCGTTGAGTTGTATTCTAAGTAATAACTGGATGGTAGCATTAGTTGTTGCTTGCCCTCAAAATATCGAAACCTGAAGGAGGGTTTTAAACATATGCTAGAAATTGAAAAACCAAAGATTGAGATTGCAGAACGCAGCGATGATAATAAATATGCCAAGTTTGTGATGGAGCCCTTGGAAAGGGGCTTTGGGACGACACTGGGCAACTCGCTCCGGCGCGTGCTTTTATCTTGTCTGCCAGGCGCGGCAGTGACCAAGATGAAAATTGACGGCGTATTGCATGAGTTTTCAACAATTCCAGGCGTTAAAGAAGACGTGACGAATATTGTGTTAAATTTAAAGGGAATTTCTGCAAAGCTATTTACAGAGGAACCCAAAACCTTGGTGATTGATGAGGTTGGACCGAAAGAGGTAACCGCTGGTGATTTTGCTTTGGATTCAGACATTGAGATTATCAATCCAGAGCAACATATTGCAACTTTAGGGGAGGGTGCTGCACTGCGGATGGAAGTTACATTCGCTAAAGGCAGAGGTTATGTACTAGCTGAGAGAAATAAAACGCCGGATATGCCAATTGGAGTGATTCCCATAGATTCTCTATTCACGCCAATTACTAAAGTAAATTTCAGCGTGGAAAATACTCGTATTGGCCAAGTTACTGACTATGATAAGCTCACCATAGAAGTGTGGACCAACGGTTCGGTAACAGCAGAGGAATCGATCTCTTTGGCAGCGAAGATATTAACAGAGTACTTGTCGCAATTTATCAATTTGGCTGACCATGTGAACGATGTAGAGATCATGGTAGAGAAAGAAGAAGATAAAAAAGAAAAAGTACTGGAAATCACCATAGAAGAACTTGACTTATCCGTTCGTTCCTACAACTGCTTAAAGCGTGCCAACATCAACACAGTGCAGGAGCTGATTGAGCGGGACGAAGAGGATATGATGAAAGTGAGAAACTTGGGAAGAAAATCCCTAGAAGAAGTACAACAAAAACTAGCTGCCTTGGGCTTAAGCCTCAAGCAGGATGATTAATTTTAGGTAGGGAGGAAGGACACATGGCCACAATTAACAAGCTAAGTAGGCCTTCGGATCAGAGAAGAGCTCTTTTGAGAAACCAAGTTACTGCTCTGATTTGGAATGGTAGAATTGAAACCACACTAGCTCGTGCAAAAGAAGTGCGTTCGATTGCTGAAAAGCTCATAACAAAAGCCATTCATGTCTATGAACAGACAGAGCCTGTTAAAAAAGTAGTTAAAGATAAAGATGGCAATAAAGTAGAAATGGAGTTTGTAAACGACACTCCTGCGAAGTTGGCAGTGAGAAGGCAACTCATGGCGTATTTGTATGACGTTCCAGAGACCAAGCAGAACAAGGAAAGCAAATACGACTACGCACAGCGCACAAAGGACAATAAATATCCAGTAGTAGAAAAGTTATTTAGAGAGATCGCTCCTAAATACGATAAGCGCGCTAAAGACTTAGGCCAGGGCGGTGGATACACCCGCATCATTAAAAAAGGTCCAAGACGGGGCGATGCTGCTGAAGTTGTCGTGCTGGAACTTGTCTAATCTTTTAGGTAGATTTTATTATGGACGAATGACAAATGAGGTTTTGAAAGGATACAATTCTTTTAAAACCTCATTTTAATATCCGCGTATATGGCAGAAAATAGTTGCATTTTTTGATAAAACACGTATACTGTAATTGTCTTGACTGATGTAAATATATTGAAAGTTGTGAGAATCGCTGATGCATGTTGTTCGATAAGCAGTGAAAGATGGAAAATGAGAAAACCATTTTAGGATCCATGAGAAATGAATAAAGAGGGAAAAATGAGCGGAATTATTCAAGCGGAAGATATCAAGTTTTCCTATACCAATAATGAAAATGAAATACGCTTTGCGCTAAACGGCGTGACGTTAGAGGTTTCCGAAGGGGAATTTATTGTCATATTGGGCCATAATGGCAGCGGCAAATCCACCTTTGCGAAACATATTAACGCACTGGAGCTGCCTTCCTCTGGGGAGATGTGGGTGTGTGGCAAGGATACCCGCCGGGAGGAGAACCTTTGGGACATTCGCCAAAATGCAGGGATGGTATTTCAAAATCCAGACAACCAATTGGTAGCGACGGTAGTGGAAGAGGATGTGGCGTTTGGTCCGGAAAACTTGGGCATTGAATCTTCAGAAATAGTAAAAATCGTCAATCAATCGCTGGAAAAAGTGAATATGCTGCCTTATAAAAAACGTCCACCCCATATGCTGTCCGGCGGACAAAACCAGCGGATCGCCATTGCGGGGATTTTGGCTATGGAGCCGAAAATCATCGTGTTTGACGAACCCACCGCAATGTTGGACCCCAGAGGGCGCCAAGAAGTGATGCAGACCATATTAAAGCTGAATCGAGAGGAAAAGAAGACAGTGGTACTCATTACGCACTTTATGGAAGAGGCAGTGCAGGCAGATCGGGTAGTGGTGATGAAAGCGGGTGTGATCAAAAAAGTTGGCACCCCTAGTGAGATATTCAGTCAAACACAGCTGCTGAGAGAATGCGAGCTGGTCCCCCCTGCTGCAACACAGATCTATGAGATGCTGGCCCAGGAAGGAGTTCAGCTTCCAAGTTGCCCGATTACATCCGAAGAGCTGGTGGAGGAACTATGTCAATTGTTATAGAAAATGTGAAATATATCTACACACCCAATACGCCCTTTGAGAGCGTGGCGCTAGATGGAATTAATCTGGAGATTCAGGATGGAGAGTTTGTAGGGCTCATAGGCCATACTGGAAGCGGTAAGTCCACGTTGATCCAGCTGATCAGCGGTTTGGAAAAGATCACCGAGGGACGTATCCTCATTGGCGGCGTGGATTACGGACAAAAGGGGGCAGACCGTAAGCAACTTAGAAAAACGGTAGGCGTGGTGTTCCAATACCCAGAATACCAACTGTTTGAGGAGACCATTGAAAAGGACATCTCTTTTGGACCGCTGAAAATTGGGATAAGCCCGGAAGAGACTACACAGCGTGTGAAAGATGCCATGGCATTGGTAGGACTCTCCTATGAGGAATATAAAAATATTTCCCCATTTGAACTGTCTGGTGGGCAAAAGAGAAAAGTAGCTATTGCGGGTGTGTTGGCCATGAACCCCAGCATCTTGATCTTAGATGAGCCCATTGCAGGTCTTGATCCTATCGGCAGATACAACTTAATGGAGCTGATTAAAAAGCTGCATCAAGAAGGTACTACCATTATCATGATCAGTCATAATATGGATGATCTTGCGAACTACGCCAGTAGAGTGATTGCACTGAAAAATGGAAAAGTGATGCTGGATGGCACACCCAAAGAGGTGTTTTCACAGTATGAGCAGATCGAGGAGGCAGGGCTCATGGTGCCTCAGGCTACGGAAATTGTGAAGATGCTGCGGAACCGTGGAATTGAAATGGACAAAAGCATCATCACCTTAGAAGAACTGAGCAAAACGCTGGTGCAAAAGATAAAGCAGAGAACTGTGTCCGCTACACAAGACAAAGCGCTACAGTGAGGGCGCAAAAGGGATAGTGGGCTTTGCTCACAAGATACATTAGGAGTTAGAACATGATAAAAAATATTACGCTGGGCCAATATTTTCCGGGAAATTCTGTGATTCACAAGCTAGACCCCAGAGTAAAGATCATTTTAGCAGTTGCACTAATTGTCATCATATTTATTTTAAAATCCGTCATCGGATATGCTGTATTGACGGGAATGTTGGTGGCGATTATTTTAGTAAGCAGAGTATCCTTTCGTGTGATCTTAAAGGGGATTCGACCGCTGTGGTTTATTATTCTATTTACCGTAGTATTAAATGCCTTTTTCTATAATGGCAAGACGGTGATCTTTCAATGGGAATTTTTGAAACTCACTTGGGAGGGAATTCAGCAGGCAATTCTCATCGCAGTAAGGCTTGTTTACCTTATTGCGTTCACTTCGCTGCTCACCCTGACCACTTCTCCTATGGAGATTACAGACGCCTTAGAACAGCTGCTAAAGCCTCTGAGAGTGATCAAATTTCCTGCTCATGAACTGGCCATGATGATGAGCATTGCCATGCGGTTTATTCCCACTCTGCTTGAGGAGACAGATAAGATCATGAAAGCACAGACGGCAAGAGGCGCGGAGTTTGACAGTGGGAATATTTTGGCCAAAGCCAAGAACATGGTGCCTTTATTAGTTCCTCTTTTCGTATCTGCTTTTAAGAGGGCGGATGAACTGGCGCTAGCTATGGAGTCTAGATGCTATCGAGGGGGAGACAACAGGACGAGGATGAAAGTACTCCGTATGGGAAAAAGGGATTATGTGGCCTTTGGGATCATGGCGGCGCTCATTGCATTTACCTGCCTGGAGTACACCATTATGATGGCGCTTTTTGGGAGTATGAGCATCATATAAAAGGTCAAATAATCGATATAGCATAGGATAAGACTGGGGCCCAGGAAACGAAAGGTGGCCCAAAGCGAAAAAAAGAGGCGGATGCAGGCCTTCATAAAATAGCATAAAGATACCAAGGGTAGCGATGTGGGATTTTGTGAAAGGGTGTTTATGGATTGAAGATAAAACTGATTATAGAATACGATGGAACCAATTATTCGGGATGGCAGCGCCAAAACAATGCCGTATCCATACAGAGCACCATTGAAGAGGCTATTGAAAAGGCTACAGGACAAAAGGTAGCCATTCACGGCGCTGGGAGGACGGATGCAGGGGTACACGCCGTAGGCCAATGTGCCCATTTTGAAATCGACTCCAAAATACCTGCAGAGAAATTCAGCTACGTGCTCAATTTGGTTTTACCCGCGGACATTCGCATTAAAAATTCGGTAAAGGTGCTGGATAGCTTCCACGCCAGATACGATGCAGTGGGAAAACACTACCGCTATGCAATCTACCAGGGGGAGCACGATACGGCGCTCTATCGAAATATTATGGCCCATGTCCGGGGGCCCCTTTGCATAGAAGATATGAAAGCGGCGGCAAAATATCTAGAGGGAACTCATGACTTTGCAGCATTTCACGCCAGTGGCACTAGTGTGCAAAATACCGTGCGCACAATCAGTAAGCTCTCTGTGGAAAAATACGAAAACGATATCTTAATGGATGTAATTGGAACGGGATTTTTATACAATATGGTGCGCATCATCGCTGGCACTCTCATCGAAATTGGCAGAGGCAGAAGGGATATCGAATCCGTAAGAGAAGCACTGCAGTCGGGAGATCGCCGCAAAGCGGGCGTCACGGCACCGGCTAAGGGCTTGACGCTCATGAGCGTATTCTACGATAAATTGGGTCAGAGATAAAAAATTCTATGGATAGGAAGTGTAATAGAAATGGAACTAAAAGAATGTGTACAAACAAGAAGAAGTATTCGCAAATTTAAACAAGAGTCTGTGCCCCAAGAGACTATAGACCAGATGGTGGAGATGGCGATCTATGCGCCTTCTTGGAAGAACAGCCAGGCACCACGGTATTATGCGGTAACGGATCCTGACGTCATTCAAAAGGTTTTGGAACAAGTGCCGGATTTTAACCAAAAGATCATTCGCTCGGCACCAGTGCTGATGGCTTCCACCGTGCTGCGCAAGCGCTCAGGGTACAATAGAGAAGGGGAATTTGACACCCCTAAGGGAAAGGGTTGGCAGATGTACGACTGCGGTCTTTCCAATATGATTTTCTGTCTAGCAGCTACAGAAAGAGGGTTGGGTACCGTGATCATGGGGGTATATGATGAAGAGGGAATAACCAAAGCCCTTGACTTGCCAGAGCAGGAGGAGATTGTCGCCCTCATCGCCCTGGGATATCCAGACGAGCAGCCGGTAATGCCCAGACGCAAAGAACTAGGTGTGATCTTAAAGACTCTATAGCGCCTATTGGTATAAAATCTTTTACAGAAATGGCATAAAAAAGTTGACAACCAAAGGAATTTTGGTTAAAATATACTTTGCTCATGTATGCGCAACAGCCCCGTGGATAGATGAGCAATCAAAAATCGGTGAGAAAAAATATACTAGGAGGACTGCCTCATGAAGACATATATGGCAAAGGCTGGCGAGGTTCCTAAGAAATGGTATGTAGTGGACGCAGACGGCCAGACTTTTGGTAGATTGGCCAGCAACGTTGCAGCTGTTTTAAGAGGAAAAAACAAGCCAGAGTTTACCCCCAATGTGGATACTGGGGATTATGTGATTGTAATTAACACAGATAAGCTCGTATTTACGGGAAACAAATTAGATCAAAAATTCCATTATAGACATTCTGGTTATCCAGGTGGATTAAAATCCACATCCTACCGCAGATTAATGCAGACCAAATCGGATTTCGCATTTACCGAAGCGGTGAGACGGATGCTTCCCAAA
This sequence comes from uncultured Eubacteriales bacterium, assembly GCA_905193725.1. Classification (GTDB taxonomy): domain Bacteria; phylum Bacillota; class Clostridia; order Christensenellales; family Christensenellaceae; genus CAJJPW01. The sequence continues at coordinate 762 of CAJJPW010000108.1, read as the reverse complement.
AACAAGCTGGGCCAGGCAATGCTGAAAAAACTTCGGGTTTATAAAGGCGCTGAGCACGGCCAAGCTGCACAAAAACCAGAGAAATTAGAATTTTAGTTTTGGGAAGGAGGCAATATAGAAGATGGCGAAAGAACAATTTCTAGGAACAGGTAGAAGAAAAAAATCCGTTGCGAGAGTTCGCTTATTAAAGGGAAACGGCAACATTACCATCAATAAACGGGATATCGAAGATTACTTCGGTTACGAGACCTTAAAGATGTTAGTACGTTCTCCTTTGGTACTCACTGAGACATTGGGGAGCTACGACGTATTTGTAAACGTAAAGGGTGGCGGCTTCACAGGCCAGGCGGGTGCTATCCGCCACGGCATTGCACGGGCACTGGTAAAGGCAGACCCTGAACTCAGACCTGCTGTGAAAAAAGCTGGCTACCTGACAAGAGACCCGAGAATGAAGGAGAGAAAGAAGTACGGCCTCAAAGCGGCAAGAAGAGCTCCTCAGTTCTCCAAACGTTAAATTTTTGTTTATTGGCATCCGAGGATGCAGAAAACCTCTCAGGACATTTGTTCTGGGAGGTTTTTATATAGCAGGAAACGGAGGAGTATGAGAACTGAATGGGAAAGTCAGCATCTACCTATTCAGATAGCGTCATGGGAGAAAAAATTAAAATGAATGAATTTCATTCATTGACGTTGGGTCCGGAGAATGTTATACTGGTGGTAAAAGGAGAGAAAGTAGTATGCCAGATAGCAAAAGAATTTCCC
>CAJJPW010000107.1 GCA_905193725.1 uncultured Eubacteriales bacterium | reverse complement strand
TATGAGTCTCTTGCCGGTTTAGCTCATTTTGCATCGCCTCAAAGACCTCTGGATCCGCTTTGGCTACCTCTTTGTAATCAAACATTCCCATTTTCTCTCCTTAATTGTTTTCAATATTTTTCAAATGCTCTAACGCATTTTTTGCCGCCTGTTGATGGGCCTCTTTTTTGCTCTTGCCCTCGCCTCTTGCCAGCTCTTTCCCGGAACACATGGCCACTGCAAAAAATCTCTTGTTGTGGTCCGGCCCTTCTTCTCTTTCAATTCGGTAATTGACCTCTTTTTTGTACAGCTTATAGAGGTACTCCTGTAGGCTGGTCTTGTAATCCACATTTAGCTCCCCCTTGAGAGCCAACCGAATATGCTCTTTTAAGTTTCCCAAGATAAACTCTCTGGCGTTTTGAATCCCCCGGTCTAAAAAAATCGCACCGGTCACAGCCTCAAAGGCATCTGCCAAAATAGAGGGCTTTTTATCCCCCTGCATCAGCTGCTCGCCTTTGCCCAGCAGTAAGTACTCGCCCAGTTCCAGCCTTTTGGCACAGGCCGAGAGGGAATTGGTGCACACCACCTCTGCCCGCAAACGAGTCAACTGCCCTTCTTGCAGCTGTTTGTAGTGGGTAAAGAGGTATTCGCTCACCACCAGCTCTACCACCGCATCTCCTAAAAACTCCAATCTCTCGTTGTTATCCGGCTGTTCCTGGTAGGATGCGTGGGTCAGCGCCGTCTGCAACAGCTTTTTATCCTCAAAGGTTTGTCCAATTTTCTTTTCTACAGATTGTATGCGCTGCTCCATGCTCCACTCAGTTTGTGCTGAAGCCTGCGTTTTTTCACTCATATTCGCTTTTAATTCATCCCCTATATTTTTTCTTCTATGTATGAGGCCAATTCCTGAATGGTGGTGATCTGTGCCATATCCTCGTCTGGAATGTCCACGTCAAACTCTGCCTCTAATGCTAAGATAATTTCGATTACGTCCAGAGAATCCGCCTCTAAGTCCTCGTATAGATTGCTCTGTGGCTGGATTTCCTCCTCGCTCATATTGAGCCCTTCTGCAAATAGCTTTTTAATTTTCTCCAGTACCATGCTCCTCACCCTGCATTTTCATAATTTCCTCTTTGATCATGCCCACAATATCGCCTTCGATAAAATCACGAGCCTGCCGAATGGTATTTTTGATGCATCTAGCATCTGCACTGCCGTGGGTTTTGATGACGCCGCCATTCACACCTAGCAGCAGAGCACCGCCGTATTCCTTATAGTCCATCTTTGCCTTGAAGTTTCGAAATACTCTACCCATAAAGAGCTTCGCCGCCACTTTGGAAAAGAACCCCTTCATGATCTCCTCTTTTAACATGCTGGTGAGAGCCTTGCCCATGCCCTCCATGAACTTCATGGCCACATTGCCCACAAAACCATCGCACACCAACACATCGTAATTTCCCGAGGCAATATCTCTGCCCTCTACGTTGCCCACAAAGTTGATGTTCATCTCCTTGAGCCGTTGATAAGCCTCTTTAGTCTGGGCGTTTCCCTTTCCCTCTTCTGCGCCGTTGTTAATCAGGCCCACTCTAGGAGCAGCAATGCCCATCACTTTGTTCATATAAATAGAGCCCATCAGGCCAAATTGAGCCAAGTACTCCGGCCGTGTGTCCACACTGGCGCCACAGTCGATGAGTAGCACCCCCTCTTTCATGGTGGGGAGCACAGGTGCTAGCGCCGGACGCTTAATTCCCTTGATTCTGCGCAATATCAGCGTCGCACCGGATATCACCGCGCCAGTGCTGCCAGCGGAGAGTATCACGTCTGCCTTGCCCTCTTTTACCAGGTTCAGCGCCACGACCAAAGAGGAATCCGGCTTGTTTTTGATGGCCGATGTGGCCTCTTCCATCTCAATCACTTCGCTGGCGTGGACGATGGATAGCCGCTTTTTATCGTACGTCTTTTCCCCCAACATGCTCTCCAGCACATCGCTCTTGCCCACTAAAATGAGTTCAATATCTCCATACTCGCCTAGGGCTTCTACCGCACCATCTACTACGCATTGTGGCGCATGATCTCCCCCCATAGCATCTATCACTATTTTCAATCGTATCACCTCAAATAAATGAAAGTTTCAATTGCCTCGTTTTCCCTTAGTAAATTGTATCGTTATCTAAATGAATGATTCGCAAACCTACTAATAAGTATAGTAAATTCACCTGTTTTTTTCAATATAAATCTACTGGTTCCAATAAAAAAGCGGCTTTTGCCGCCTTTTTAACCGTATTCTCATTTAATTTCTTTTGCCTAGAATGCGCAATAGATAGAGGAAAATGTTGATAAAGTCTAGATATAGCTGCAATGCGCCGAAAATAGAGGCCTTTGTCAGAATGGCCTTATCCTGCTGTACCACCTCAAAGCTCTTTTTAATGCGCCAGGTGTCATAAGCTGTGAGACCCAGGAAGATCGCAAGCCCAATATAGCAGATGATCATGTCCAGCTGCTCTAAGCGGAGAAAGATGGAAACTAATGTCATGAGCAAGAGCCCAATGAGTCCAAACACCAAAATCCTCCCAAAGCTGCTCAAGTCCTGCTTGGTGACCATGCCGTATAATGCCATCAGCCCAAAGAAAACCGCCGCGACGGCGAACACGATGATGCTGGTCTGTGCCCCATACATAAATAAAATGGGCGATAAGGTAATGCCATTGATAAAGGCATATAGGAAAAAGGTAAAAAAGGCCGCTCCAATGGACATCTTGTGCAGGCGCACCGTGAGCACTGCCACCACCAGTACTTCTGCAATGAGCAAAATCCACACGGTGTAGTAGTTTCTAAGCAGGCTCAGCACCAAACCGCTGTAAATAAGTGCCACGCTAGTGAAAAAAGTAATAACCAGCCCAATAAACATCCAGCCATAGGTCTTCACTAAGTACTTACTCAAGTTCTGCGTATAACTTACGCTATAATCTGCATCCATATTCGTCACCTCTTTATCTATGATTCCCTTTCATCCAGAAAAATTCTCTGTCAGTTTTTTTAAGTCTCTGTTTTTAAAAAAGGCCCTTATATCCCATAAGAGCCTTTTTCATCCGTTTATTTTGCCTCAACTTGTTCCACTTGTCTGCCGTTATAATATCCGCATTTTTTGCACATTCTATGAGCTAATTTCAGCTCATGACATTGTGGACATTCTGAAAGGCCAGGCATAGAGAGCTTCCAATTTGCTCTTCTCTTGTCTCTTTTTGCTTTAGACGTCCGTCTCTTGGGTACTGCCATTTATCTACACCTCCTCGTCTTTTTCAAACAAACCTTGTAATTGAGCAAAGGGACTGTCAGATACATCTGCTTCATCCTGAGAATGGTCACACCTGCACGCCTCCTTGTTGAGGTTTACACCACAACCTGGGCAAATGCCCTTGCAATCTTCCCTGCACAAGAACTTGGCGGGGAGACTCAGCAAGATGTTGTCGATGATCATTCGATCTAAGCTCAGTTTATCCTCTTCAAATGTGTACACTTCATCGTCAAAGTCCGCATTTTCTTCCTGAAAAAACACCTCTTGAAAGTCGATGTGCAAAGGATATTCAAACAGCTGCAAGCAGCGAGAACACTCCACCTCGATAGAGGTTTCAAAAAAGCCCTCCATTGATAACTGCCCATCGGTGTACACATAATCTGCCGAGAGTTTTACAGGCTGGGTAAAGTGGTAGCTGTTTTTCAAAAACAAAATATCTTCTATTACTTGTACCGTATCCACATGGCAGATACTGCCCGGATCTTTTTTTGCCTTTGAAATATCCAGCAACATAATGACTCCATCCTAAAAAAACAATTCAACAAGATTATATTTTGAAAAAGAGTAATTGTCAATATCTTTCCCAGAATTTTGACCTACAAGCGCTATTTTGTCAGCTCATACGTCTCTCTTGCGATCATCAGCTCTTCATTTGTGGGAACGACCATGACGGTGACCTTGGAATCCTTGGTGGAGATAATGCGCTCTTCTCCCTTAAAGAGGTTTTCTTCCATGTCGATCTTAACTCCTAAGAACTCCAAACCTTCCAGGCTCAGTGCCCGCACATCCCAGTCGTTTTCTCCAACGCCTCCGGCAAATGCGATCACGTCTACACCGCCCATGGCCGCCGCATAAGCGCCGATAAATTTCTTTAGGCGATAGCAGAACACGTGAAGGGCTGTCTTTGCCTTCTCGTTGCCGTTATGCGCTGCTTCCCAAAGGTCTCTAAAGTCGCTGGAGACCTCAGAAAGGCCGTACATGCCGGATTCTTTGTTTAAGTAGTTGATGGCGTCGTCTGCCGTCATATCCATTTTGTTCATGAGATACGGCACGATTGCTGCGTCGATGTCGCCGGAGCGAGTGCCCATTACCAAACCCTCTAAGGGAGTGAAGCCCATAGTGGTGTCGATGCATTTTCCTCCATCTACTGCTGCCACGCTGGAGCCGTTGCCCAGATGACAGGTGATGATCTTCAAGGATTCAATGGGTTTTCCCATGATCTGGCTCACCCGATTTGCCACGTATTTGTGAGAAGTGCCGTGGAAGCCATAGCGGCGAATCTTATACTGTTCATATGCCTTGTAGGGCACACCATATAAATAAGCGTGTTTGGGCATGGTCTGATGGAACGCCGTATCAAATACTGCCACCATTGGCACCAACGGCATGATCTGCCGGCAGGCGTCAATGCCCATAATATTCGCCGGGTTGTGCAGTGGCGCTAGCTCGATGTTTTCCTTGATGGCCTCGATCACCTGGTCGTCAATCACCACGCTGCCACTGAATTTCTCGCCACCGTGTACCACTCTGTGTCCCACTGCAGCGATTTCGCTCATGTCTTTTACCACACCGCATACGGGATCTGTGAGTGCAGCAATGACTTCTTTGATGGCATCGGTGTGGTTGTTCATAGGCTTTTTCACTTCCACGTTGTCCTTGCCCACTGGTTTGTGTTTGAGGACAGAACCCTCCAAACCGATTCTCTCCACCAGTCCTTTGGCGATGAGCGTTTCATTTTCCATGTCGATCATCTGGTATTTCAAAGAAGAACTTCCTGCATTTATCACCAGTACGTTAATCATGACTATTTTTCCTCCAACATTATCTATTTTGAGCCTGTACTGCCGTCATCGCAGTTACAGAAACAATGTCTTCCACGCTGCAACCTCTGGAGAGGTCGTTTACAGGAGCGGCAAGTCCTTGACAGATAGGCCCAATTGCCTCTGCGCCAGCCAGTCTCTGTACTAATTTGTAGCCGATGTTGCCCGCTTGGATATCCGGGAAGATCAGCACATTGGCCTCGCCAGCCACAGTGCTTCCCGGGCTCTTGAGCTTGCCAACGCTAGCTACCAGCGCTGCATCTGCTTGGAGTTCTCCATCTACACAGAGGTCTGGTGCCATTTCCTTCAAAATAGCTGTGGCGCTGGTTACTTTGTCTACCAGCTCGTGTTTTGCGCTTCCCTTGGTGGAGAAGGAGAGCATTGCCACCTTAGGCTCCATGCCTGCAAGGGATTTTGCCGTCTCAGCAGACGCCACTGCAATGGCCGCTAAGTCTTTATCAGAAGGATCGATGTTCACTGCACAGTCAGCGAAGATGAGCACCCCATTATCTCCATAGTTTTTGTTGGGTACTTCCATGATAAAGCAGCTGGATACGATGGGGATCCCAGGAGCTGTCTTGAGGATTTGCAGAGCAGGGCGCAAGGTGTTGCCTGTGGTGTTGATGGCGCCTGCCACCATACCATCTGCTGCGCCTTTTTTGATCATCATCACACCGTAGTACAGTGTGTTTTTCATCGTCTCCGCAGCCTTTTCCATGGTCATGCCTTTGGCCTTTCTCATCTCATAGAAAGTCTCCACATACTCGTCAAAGTTATCTGCCTTTTGTGGGTCGATCAGCGTAACGCCTGTGAGATCTACCTGGAATTTATCTGCCACTTTTTTGATCTCATCAATATCGCCTAGCAGCGTTGGGTTTGCAACGCCCTCCCGCACGATAATAGCAGCAGCCTGCACAGTGCGCTCTTCTGTTCCCTCTGGCAGCACAATTGATTTTTTATCTGCCTTCGCTTTGTTTTTAATCTTGTCCATCAAAGCCATTGTGGTTTCCCCTTTCGGTAACATATTGTAAATTTATTTGTGAAATCATCTTGCGATTTTCTCAGCCTATCTCTCGTGGTCACACAGCTGACACTCCCGCTCATTTTCTCTTCAGCAAACAGCCCCTCTATAGACTGCCACCGCCTGCTGTATGGCTCTTTTCCAACGTCCTCACGGCAGCGCAGTTACGCCCCGCTCTTACGTCCCTAGCAAACCATCACCACAGCTGCCCCATATCCTTTTACAGCCATTCGTGCAGGTCTCACTTACTTTCGCTGCTGACAGCACCGTCTCAGACTGTGCACTCCGCTTGCCAGATGCCCGCCTTATCGCCGGCCCTTGATCATTTTTGAACAAACCCCTAAACGCGAAAATGCAACATTGCCTACAGGCAATTGTTGCAGCTTCTATTTGTAATATTTAGAAAATTTGTTATAATATCAAAATAATCAGTCCTCTGCTATTGACATTATTATTATAGCGGATATTTGCTGAAATGCAAAGGCTTTTCCACAAAAATACTGAAAAAAGGAGCCCTTGTTATGAAAATATGTGGTATTGTCTGTGAGTATAACCCTTTTCATTTGGGACACCAGTTACACATACAAAAAATCCGGGAACAGCTGGCTCCCGATTACATCGTCGCCGTGATGAGCGGCAACTTCACACAGCGAGGAGATGTGGCGCTGTTTGACAAATGGGTCCGCACCCGCGCCGCCCTCCAATGCGGCATTGACCTGGTGATAGAACTGCCCTTTATCAGCGCCGTGCAGAGCGCCGAGGGCTTTGCTCAAGGGGCGGTCTCTCTGCTCCACAGCGCAGGTTGCACCCATCTATCCTTTGGCTGTGAAAACCCAGATCTGCCACTGCTCACTCGATTTGCCTCTTTTTTATTGGATGAGCCCAAGGATTTTTCTCGCTTTCTCAAGTACTATTTGGACAATGGATTTAGTTTTCCCAAAGCCAGAGGAGCAGCGCTTTCCAGCATGTTTGAACTTCCTGTGGAGCAGATCGAGCCACTTCTCGTCTCCCCCAACAACATCTTGGCGTTAGAGTATTTAAAGGCCATCCAGAAGATCGGCTCTTCTATCATCCCCTACCCCATTCAGCGGCAGGGG
>CAJJPW010000106.1 GCA_905193725.1 uncultured Eubacteriales bacterium | reverse complement strand
TGCATGTGTTAAGCACGCCGCCAGCGTTCGTCCTGAGCCAGGATCAAACTCTTAAGTTAAAACTTATTTTTCACTTAACTTCCTCTTCCGAGTCCCTTAAGTGTCTTTGACTTTAATCTGGCTCCGCTTCAAGCATTTCTTCTTTTTTGGCGCTGTATTCGTTTTTCAAGGTCGTCCCGTCTTGCGACGGCTTATTTATAATACCAAATACTTTCACCCATGTCAACACTTTTTTTATCTTTTTTTTATCCCTTTTTCCCGCCCCCTCTCTTCCTCTCCTCTTTCCTCCTTCCTCCCTTCCCCTCTCCCTCCTGCCTTACACTCCTCCTGGTACCTCCCCCTTACACTCCTCCACTATATCTTGACCTCCCTCCCTCAAAGTCTCTATACGCCAACTTTAAAATTTTTTACAAAAAGAGGGCCAGAATTTTTTCTGGCCCTCTTTTTGTATCAATTAATATTTTGTCAAATAGTGTTTTAGCTCCCAAGGATGCACCGTCTTACAGTAAGATCTCCACTCTATCATCTTTGCTCGATAATATTTTTCATGTAGATCTTCTCCCAGCACCTTTTTCACAAAAGCATCCTCTTTGAACTCCAAGAGTGCTTCATATAGCGTCTCGGGGAGACTCTCCACCTTGAGGCGTTTTTTCTCAGTCTTGGACATCTCAAAGATATTTTTATTCACTGGCGGCACTGGCTTATACTTTTTCTCATAACCCTCCAACCCTGCAGCTAACACCAGCGCAAATGCCAAATACGGGTTAGTAGTCGGGTCTGGGTTTCTCAGTTCAATTCTTGTGGCTGCTCCCCTTGCAGAGGGTACCCGTACTAATGGGCTTCTATTTTTTGCCGACCACGCAATATAGCACGGCGCCTCAAACCCAGGGACCAAGCGCTTGTAGGAGTTCACTGTGGGGTTGGTGATTGCAGTCATCGCTTTGGCATGCTTCATCAGTCCCGCAAGGAAATTATAAGCAGTGTTGCTCAACTGGATCTCATCATTCATGTCGCAAAACGCATTTTTCCCATCCAGTGTCATAAGTGACATGTTGATGTGCATTCCAGAGCCAGCCACACCATAGAGGGGTTTTGGCATGAATGTGGCGTGCAGATTCCGATTTTGAGCAATTCTCTTAACTACGATCTTAAAGGTCATCACCTCATCTGCCACAGTGAGAGCATCGCCATACTTGAACCCAATTTCGTGTTGCCCTTCTGCCACTTCGTGGTGAGATGCTTCAATTTCAAATCCCATTTCCTCTAAGGCCAAGCACATATCCCGGCGTGCACCACCACCCATATCCAAAGGTGCCATGTCAAAATAACCGCCCACATCATTGGTTACGGTAGTAGGCAAACCATTTTCATCGGTGTGAAACAGGAAAAATTCGCATTCAGGCCCAATGTTAAATTGAAATCCAAGTTTATTGGCTCTCTCTATTTGCTGTTTCAAAATGTGCCGAGGACAGGATTCATAAGGTGTCCCATCTGTATTGTATACATCGCAAATGAGCCTTGCTGTCCTACCCACTGGATTGCTCCAGGGGAATACATCAAACGTATTGATATCCGGTCGCAGCTGCATATCAGATTCTTCAATCCGCGCAAAACCGTCAATAGAGGAACCATCAAACATGCAGCCTTCATCGATTACTCTCTCTAGGTGCGAGCGAGTGATCGTCACATTCTTTAAAATCCCCAGTACATCTGTAAATTGTAGGCGAATAAAGCGAATATCCTTTTCTTCCGCTAACCGTAGCACATCTTGTTTTGTGTAATTTGACATATTTCCCTCCTGGGGTATCTCCCCCGCATCAATTTGTACCTTTTTTTCGTATATAGTGCTTTTATACACATGGCCTTTTGTATTATCACAAAAGTAATTATACTGGTGCTCCCCATAAACTGCAATACAAAAAATCAGGTTTTTTTGTTTTTTTAGCATTTTTTTGCAGTTTACTTGCTATTTTGTACAAAAATTTCAGTCTGTCCAACACATTTTAAGCAATAAATTAAAAAAATATTCCGTTTTTTTGTTTTTTTAGCAAAAGAGAGCTGCCTTTACCACAGCTCTCTTCAGCATCGAATATTCTATTTTACGATCATAGACTCGCCTTCCATTTCTGGAGGTTTAGGTAGTCCAATCAGCTCCAGCATAGTCGGAGCGATATCCGCAAGTCTGCCATCCGTTCGAAGTTGTGCATGAATATACCGATCACTCACTAAAATGAAAGGCACAGGATTGGTGGTATGTGCCGTAAACGGCCCATGGGTGTTTTCATCCACCATCATCTCAGAGTTGCCATGATCTGCTGTAATGATCACTTCTCCACCCACCTTTTGGATGGCGTCTACTACTTTACCTACACACTCGTCCACCGCTTTGATTGCGGCTACAGCCGCCTCACTAACCCCAGTGTGTCCTACCATATCTGGGTTGGCAAAGTTCAAAATCATCACATCATATTCCTGAGACGCGATGAGCTCACAGGCCTTTTCCGCAACCTCATAAGCGCTCATCTCCGGTTTCATGTCATAGGTAGCTACTTTTGGAGAGGGAATGAGGAATCTATCTTCTCCTTCATTGGGCTGTTCTACGCCTCCATTAAAGAAAAAGGTGACGTGAGCATACTTTTCCGTCTCCGCGATGCGGAACTGCTTAAGACCGTTTTTGCTCAAATACTCTCCCAATGTGTTGGTGAGCACCTGGGGCTTGTATGCCACATGGATGTTTTGGAATGTCTTATCGTACTGTGTCATAGACACAAAGTACACTGGGAAGTAGCCTTTCCCCCGCTCAAAGGAGTCAAAGTCCTCCATGATAAACGCACGAGTGATCTCTCTAGCTCTGTCCGGCCGGAAGTTAAAGAAGATGATGCTGTCGTTGGCGCCAATGCTGGCCACTGGCTTGTCATCTTCCACAATCACCGTGGGTTTTACAAACTCATCCATCTCCTCTTTGGCATAGGACTGTTCCATGGCCGTCACACCACTATCGGCTGTTTCTCCCTTGGAAAGTACCATGGCATCATAGGCCTGCTGGACTCTCTCCCAGCGATTGTCCCGATCCATGGCATAGTATCTGCCCATGACTGTGGCAATTTTGCCCACGCCAATCTTCTTAAGCTCTGCTTCCAATTGTTTGATATAACCCAAGCCGCTATCTGGTGGAACATCTCTGCCATCCATAAAGCAGTGCACATATACTTCGGTCAGTCCGCTATCTTTGGCTAGTTTCAGCAGGGCGTATAAATGCTCATTGTGGCTGTGCACACCGCCATCTGAAACCAGCCCCATCAAGTGGAGCTTACTGTGATTTTTTTTGACATTTTCTATAGCATCTAAGAACTCCTTTTTTTCAAAGAAGTCCCCATCTTGAATCGCTTTGGTGATGCGAGTAAGCTCCTGGTATACGATTCTCCCAGCACCAATATTCAAATGTCCCACTTCTGAATTGCCCATCTGCCCCTCTGGTAATCCTACATCCATTCCCGAAGCGCCGATTGTAGTATAGGGATATTTTTCTTCTAGTGCTGTGATATTAGGGGTCCCTGCAATTTTAATTGCATTTCCTTGGGTGTCTTTTCTCTCGCCAAAGCCATCTAAAATCATTAATGCTGTCAATTTCTTTGCCATTGGTTGTTTGCTCCTTAGTAGTTTACCACTTTCGAGAAATCCTCTGCCTTTAAGCTAGCGCCGCCAATTAGGCCACCATCGATCTCTTCCATGGCCATCAGTTCCTTTACGTTTTTCGGATTCATGCTGCCGCCATATTGGATTCTGACCTTGTCTGCCACTTGATCTCCATATACTTGGCGAACAGCTCCCCGGATGGCGCCAATCGTGGTGTTGGCATCCTGTGCTGTAGCAGTTTTACCCGTCCCAATTGCCCATACTGGCTCATAGGCGATGACCAGTTTTTCCACCTCTTCTGGAGCCAATCCAAGAAGTGCCAATTTTGTCTGCTTGCAGCAGATTTCATCGGTGATGCCGCTTTCTCTTTCATAAAGGCTCTCGCCTACACACACGATAGGGGTAAGGCCTGCATTGAGTGCCGCTTTGGTTCTCTTATTCACCGTCTCATCTGTTTCGCCAAAGTACTGCCGTCTTTCCGAGTGGCCAATGATGACATAAGTAACCCCTAATTCTTTGAGCATTGCCGCGGAAATCTCGCCAGTAAAAGCACCGCTCTCCTCAAAGTGAATATTTTGAGCCCCTAGGCAGATATTGCTCCCCTGGAGCGCTTTAGATACTGCATCCAAACACACAAACGGTGGGCATACTACTACATCACATGCTGCATCTTTAACCAGTGGCTTTAGTTCATTGACCAGTGTCACTGCCTCACTAGGCGTTTTGTTCATCTTCCAATTCCCTGCAATAATTGGCTTTCTCATTTTTTAAAACCTCCTCAAATATGAAGTCACCTGCTCTGATTATCGGAGCAGGCGACCATGTATCTTTTTAAATTATTTGTCCTCTAGAGCTGCCACGCCGGGAAGTTCTTTTCCCTCTAAGAACTCTAGGGAAGCACCGCCGCCCGTGGAGATATGAGTCATCTTGTCAGCATACCCCAGTTTCTTCACAGCTGCAGCGCTGTCTCCACCGCCAATGATGGTAATAGCGTTAGAATCTGCCAGAGCGCTTGCAATGGCTTTGGTTCCGCCAGCAAAGGCATCCATCTCAGCCACGCCCATCGGCCCATTCCAAATGACGGTTTTTGCATTTTTAATGGCGTCTGCAAAGATCATTCTGGTGGAAGGCCCAATATCTAAAGCCATTTTGTCAGCGGGAATGGCATCTACCGGCACGCAGGATGCGGGAGAATCCGCCTTAAATTCGCTGGCTACTACTACATCGATGGGGAGCATCATGTTGATTCCTCTCTTTTTTGCCTCCGCTAACAGGTTTTTAGCAACCTCCAACCGTTCATCATCCACTAGAGATTTGCCCAATTCATATCCTTGTGCTTTCAGGAAGGTGTTGGCCATGCCACCTCCAATAATTAAGCTGTCTACTTTATTAAACAGGTTTTCAATTACGCCAATCTTATCCGAGACTTTCGCTCCTCCTAAAATGGCGATAAACGGCCGCTGTGGATTTTCCAAAGCACCGCCCATAATGTCTAATTCTTTGCTTATGAGATCCCCCGCAACAGCCGGAATATACGACGCCACGCCTGTAGTAGAGGCATGGGCTCTATGAGCAGCGCCGAAGGCATCGTTTACAAAGATGTCTGCATAACTTGCCAGTTTTTTCGCAAATTCCGGGTCGTTCTTGGTCTCTTCCTTGTGGAAACGCACGTTCTCTAGCAGAACCACTTCTCCATCTTTTAGTTCGCTTACTGCTTTATCTGCCGCCGGGCCGATCACATCCGTTGCAAATGTCACTTTACAGGGCAGAAGTTGTTTTAATCTTTCAGCCACAACATCCAGCGAAAATTCTGGTTTGAATTCGCCCTTTGGTCTTCCCAAGTGGGAGCATAAAATGACCTTGGCACCTTGCCCAATCAGATATTGGATGGTGGGCAGGGCAGCTGTAATTCTCGTCTCATCTGTAATTTCTCTCTTGTCATTTAAGGGAACGTTGAAGTCCACTCTCACTAATACTCTTTTTGACTTTACATTTACATCTTCAATTGTCTTTTTATTCATGACGCCAGCTCCTTGATCCTTTTAAATTTGTCAATATAATTGATCATCATTGTTATTTTAACACATTTTGTCTGCTATTACACTAATTATTCTGATAATTCTCCTTTATATAAAAAGTACGCAATGTTTGTACAGTGGTCTGCAACTCTTTCCAAGTTCGTAATGAGATCCGCAAAAATCATACTGGCTTTGGCAGTGCATTCCTGCTTGGCGAGCCGTTTTATGTGGTTTTCTTTGAGCAGGATTTCCAAATCATCTACCTGTTGCTCAATGGCAATGACCTCTTCTGCTGCCTTTTTGTCATCCTGGCTTAAACCAGCATAACACTTATCCAGTGCCAAGGAGACTTTAGAATCCATTTGTGTCAGTTCCTCTGTACCAACTTGAGAAATGGCAATTTTCTGTTCCACTCTGCGGCTAGCCGCCTCACCAATGTTTTCCGCATGATCGGAAATTCTCTCCAGGTCCATTACAATGTGGAACATCTCCGAAATGCGTTTACTGTCATTGGGATTTAAATCCTCTTGACTGACCTTTGTCAAAAAGTCAGTTATTTCGTGTTCCAGGTAATTCACCACTTGCTCGTTGTCTTCCACGGTTTTAATGAGAGAATCATCGCTATTTAAGAATGCCTGCATGGAAAGCTTATAATTTTCAAAGGAAATATTTGCCATTCTCTGAATTTCATGAAAGGCCTGTCCTACCGCTACAGCGCTATTTTCAATGCGCTGATTGGGCACAATGTACTTGAGTGTCTTGGCAGAACGCTCAGGGTCTTGGCCCCGAATGACCAAATTGGAAATTTTAATCAGAAGTCCCGGCCACCAGATGAGCAGTAACGTAGTAACTACATTAAAGATCGTGTGGAAGTTAGCCAGTTGTCTCACAGGATCTCCCGGCGACAACATCTTTACCCAATTAGTAATTGGCAATATAGTCAATAATATACTAAAAATGGCAGTGCCTATCACATTAAAGGCGATATGCGCCACAGCTGTTCGCTTGGCCGTTTTATTCGACCCCAAACTCGCGATCAAAGCGGTCACACAGGTACCGATATTCATGCCCAAAATCACATATACGGCAGAGTCCAGCCCTAAAATTCCCTGCATTGCCATAGCCTGCAAGATACCTAATGTTGCACTAGAACTTTGGATAATTGCTGTAAATACCAAACCCGCTAAAATGCCTAAGGCGGGGTTTTGGAAGTTAGAGAGCATATTGACAAAGGGTTCCCAGTCCTTTAACGGTGTCATGGACTCGGACATCAAGTTCATCCCTACAAATAAGATGCCAAATCCACCAATAATTTGGCCAATGCGCTGTACATTCCCCTTTTTGAAGAAGAGCATCATCAGGATTCCAATAAACAGCGCCAGTGGTGCAATATCTGTCAGCTTGAAGGCAATCAATTGGCCTGTAATGGTCGTACCGATGTTTGCTCCCATGCCCACGCTAATCGCCTGGGAAAGGCTCATCATTCCAGCGTTGACAAAGCCAATCACCATCACAGTAGTCGCGCTAGAACTTTGGATAATCGCCGTCACCCCAGTGCCAACGGCTAAACCTGCAAACCTATTTTTGGTGAGCA
>CAJJPW010000105.1 GCA_905193725.1 uncultured Eubacteriales bacterium | reverse complement strand
CCCGCCTATGGGTGCCCTTATAGTGACGACCCAACTGTGCGCCAGAAAGGAATCGACTACATCACCCACTACATCAAACGCCAGGAGCTGCTGGGCGGCAAAATATTCGATGGATCTTTTTTGGCCCCTTGGCCCTCGGCACCGGCGGATATCACCTTTGACAGGGAAAAGCTCCTGGAAACGGCAGCTGGCTCATTAAAAACCATGTGCAAAATTGCGGCAGACCACGGGCAGATCATCACAGAGGAGATTTACAACCGGTTTGAGGGGTTTTTGCTGAACACCGCCAAAGAGGCAGTGGCTCTGTGCGAGATGGTGGATGAACCCAATTTGCTCATCACCTTTGACACCTACCACGCCAACATCGAAGAGGACAGTTGGGAGGACTGCATCCGCACCTTGGGCAAATACTGCGGCCATGTCCACTTGGGAGAGGCCAACCGGAAGCTGCCCGGTTCCTGCCCATCTAAAATGGACTGGAACAAGATCTTCAGCGAACTCAACAAATTGCAATACGATGGGATGTTCATCTTTGAGGCCTTCACCCTAGATCAGGGGACGGTATCCAGAGACGTGAGCCTGTGGAGGGATTTGACCAACCACGCCACCATGGAGGAGCTCATCCAGCAAAATGCCGCATCCTATGCCTTTGTCAAGCAGAAGTTTGAGGTGGAGACGAGAGGATAAGGAAGAAAGAATTTGTGGAAGGGCACAAGTTGCCTTTCCAGGTAAAATAAAAAATTGGGAGGAAAAACATGAAAAAACGAATTGCTTTATTGGTACTTGTAGTAATCTTTGCGCTCTTCGCCTTTGCAGGCTGTGCCCAGTCAAGCGACTCACCGGATGAATCAGCTGCGGAAAACAGCAGTGTTGAGTCCACGGAAGGTGGGGACGACAATATCAAAATCGGCTATGCCTGCATGAGTATGGCAAACACCTACCATGCAACAGCTGCCAAATACTTTGAGCGGGAATGCCAGGAAAGAGGCATTGACTACATGATTTTAGACGATGAGATGGACGGAACCAAGGCGGTGGAAAACTGCCAGCTGATCTGCGACTCCGGCTGTGACGCCTATATTAGCGTTATGGGGCACATGGTAGGAGACACCTTGGCAGAGATCTGCGAGGAGGCAGGGGTTATGGCCATTGGCATGGATCAACCCATTCCAGGGTTTCCCTTCTTTGGCGCAAACAATGTTGAGGCGGGCAATTACGTAGGAGAGGCTCTGGCAGACGCTGCCATTGAAAAGTGGGGAGAAGACGTGGAGATCGACCTGTACATTGGCCTGGAAAACCTCTCAGGAGAACAGATCAACCAGGAGAGAATGCAGGACGGGCTGCTGACAGGGCTGCGATCCAAGCTGGATATTCCCGATGACATTTATGTGCAGTGCGATGTTACCAACAACGACGCGCAAATCGCCATGCGTTGGACAGAGGACACCATCAACGCTCACCCTGAGGCGGAACACATTTTAATTGGTGGATTTACAGATGATTCAGGACAAGGTGCGGAAGCTGTGGTGGAAAAACTGGGCTACCAGGATAAGGTGCTCATCGGCACGGTGGATGGATCCGTTCTTGCCATTAACAATTTCCAAAATCCAGATACCGCTTGGGTTTGCTCTGTGGCCATGACGCCAGAGATGTACGGCTACTATCTGCTGGAAGAGCTGGAGCCTTATTTGAGAGGAGAGCAGGATTCTCTGCCCGATGCTTGGTACGTCAAGCATGCTCCGATTACCATAGACAACTACAAAGAAGTGCTGGAAGAGCTTGTCATTTACGATGACTATGAAGTAGGGGCTTCTACGGAAACGGAGTGAGTTTTTAAGGGAGAGAAAAGATATCAGTATCTTAAAAATAGTTGTGCGGCAGAAATTTCTGCCGCACAGTATATGAAGAAAAGAGGTAATATGAAATGGCAACTTATGGGACGATTTATACCTACTGGTCTCAGGACTGGGATGGAAATGATATTGTAGCGATTGCCAAGAAAGTGGCAAAAGCAGGGCTGACTGGGATGGAAATGCATGCCTCCGAGCTCGATGGCTGGTCCAAGCAGAAACAGTTGGATTATAAAAAGTTGACCGACGATTTGGGCCTTACAGTAGTATATTGCACGGGCGTCAATGAAAGTGAGGGACTCAGTTATTACAGCGACGACCCCAAAGTACGAGAAGCTTCGATAGAGCAGATGAAGAGGAATCTGGAATGGTGCGCCATGATGGGGGCTAGCGGAAATGTGATCAACACCAGCCTCCACTCGGCCTGGCCGGCAAAGCCGCCAGCGCCGGTGGCAGATAAAGAACCCTACTTTGAAAAAATTGCCGATTGCCTGAAAAGCATCACAAAAACAGCACAGGATTTGGATGTGCGCATCGCCACGGAGATCTCCAACCGATTTGAGGGCTTTATCATCACCACTGTGGCGGAAATGCGGCATATTATGGATCTGGTGGGCAGCGAGTATCTGGGCATCACCTTTGACAACTTCCACATGAACATCGAAGAGGACAGCATAGAGGAGTCCGTCCGGATGGCGGGAGACAAGATCTTCCACGTCCATCTGGGAGAGGCAAATCGGAAATTGCCGGGTCAGGGAAAAATGATCGACTGGAACCTGTTCTTTGGAGAATTGAAAAAGACAGGGTATGACAGGATGCTCATGGTAGAGCCTTTTGTGATCCACACGGGAACGGTAGCCTATAGCACATTCCTCTGGCGGGATTTAACTGGTGGCGCAGATGAAGAGGAGATGACACGGCAATTGCAGGAGAGCATTGCCTTTATCAAAGGGAAATATGAGGGGAGATAATTCAATCTAGCAGTTCTCTTTCTAGAGGAAAGGGAACTGCTCCTCTGATTTTTGAACAAACGCTGGAGGTATAGCGAATATGGAAAAGGAAAACAGCTTCATGCGAACGAGAAAGTTTCATCTCACCTCTGCCTTAATGTTGCTGATTGTATTGATTATTGTATTTATACTGATGGGGATATTATCACCCTATTTTCTATCCCTGAAAAACTTTTTAAACATTGCCCAATACTCCTCCATAACGGGTGCGATCGCTGTAGGGATGACAGTTATCATCATCAGCGGGGGAATCGATATATCCGTAGGCTCTGTTGTTACTTTGGTGGGCATGGTCGTTTCGGCCATTATGCCGGCAGAAGGTGGCGTATTTCCCATGGTATTAGTGGCCCTGGGAATTGGAGCAGCCTGCGGGCTGGCAAATGGACTGCTGGTTACCAAATTGCGCATCGTGCCTTTTGTGGCCACATTGGGGACTATGCAAATCCTCAAAGGAGTGGCATTTCTCGCCACCAATGGAGTAAACACTCCCTTTAACAACCAGGATTTTTCGGTCATCGGTCGTGGATATATTTTAGGAAATATCCCTAATTCCTTCTTGATCATGTTAGGGCTTATGTTGATTGGAATTTTGATGTTAAGGTTGACGCCCTTTGGGAAAAAGGTCTTTGCTGTAGGAGCGAATCCCACAGCCAGCAAGCTCACCGGTATCAACGTAGGGAAAATTCGACTGATCTCCCATATTATCTGCGGCGTATGCGCCGGCATTGCTGGATTGATTAGCGTCTCACAAAATAGTGCGGGGCTCACTAATGCAGGAGATGGAGCGGAGTTAAATGCCATCGCTGCGGCCGTACTGGGCGGTGCCAGCATGCATGGAGGCAGCGGAAGTTTATTTGGAACGCTCATCGGCGTGATACTGCTCAATACCGTAACAAATGGGCTGAATCTGTTGGGAGTCTCCTCCTATTGGCAGTGGGTAGCTCAAGGTTGCCTGCTGATCATAGCCGTCATTATGGATGCACTCAAAAAGAAGTAAGGAGACAAAATATGAGCAAATTATTGGAAATGAAGGGGATCAGCAAGAGCTTTCCTGGGGTGAAGGCGCTGGAACAGGTGGACTTAGAGCTGAATCAGGGGGAAGTTTTGGCCCTGCTGGGAGAAAACGGCGCGGGGAAATCCACGCTGCTGAAAGTGCTCTCCGGCGTACACATTCCCGATGAAGGGGAAATTTACATCAACGGGGAAAAGAAGAACTTTAAAATTCCTGCAGACGCTGCGGAGGAGGGAATCCGTATCATCTACCAGGAGTTAAATCATTACGATGAGCTTTCTGTTGCAGAAAACATCTTTGTGGGGAAGATGCCCAAATCCTCTCCTCTTTCTGTGGACTGGAAACAGATGAACGAAAGGGCGGCAGAGGCACTCAAGAAACTCAATTTGGATATCGACCCTCGCACTTTGGTAAAGGATCTCTCTACCGCACAAAAACAGCTCATCGAGATCGCCAGAGCTCTGGTATCAAACATTAAAATACTGGTGATGGATGAGCCCACTTCCGCCCTTAACGACACTGAGGTAAAATCCCTATTGGCGCTGGTGAAAAAGCTGGCTCAGGAGGGCATTGGGGTGATATACATCTCTCACCGGCTGGAAGAACTCTTTGAGGTGGCGGATCGAGTGCAGGTGATGAGGGACGGAAAACGGGTGGCTGTGCGGCCCATGAAAGAAGTGAGTCAAGAGGAACTGATTCGCCTCATGGTGGGCAGAGAGATCAAAGACATGTATCCCAAAGAGGATATCCCCAAAGGAGAGGTGATATTCGAGGTAAAGCACCTGACCAACAAGACGCTGAAGGACATCTCCTTTACGGTGCGGGCCGGGGAAATCCTGGGCGTATTCGGCCTGATGGGAGCAGGACGCACCGAGATGTGCAAGGCGATCTTTGGGGCCAGCAAACTGGACAAAGGGGAGATCTATCTCCATGGGAAAAAGGTGGCGATTAAAAATGTATCGGACGCCAAAAAGGCGAAAATCGCCTATCTGCCCAATGACAGAAAGACCGAGGGATTGATTTTAAGCCAGACCATTCGGGATAACTTCGCTTCTGCTATGATCGACCGATTTACCAAGGTAAAAGGATTGGTAGTGGATGGAAAAGAAGTTAACCAAAATGCAGAAAAATGGATGCAAAAGCTCTCGGTGAGCGCCCCTTCTGCTAATACAAAGGTCGAAGCACTCAGCGGCGGTAATCAGCAGAAGATCGTGGTAGGCAAGTGGCTGGAGACCTCTCCCGATGTGATCATGCTCAACGAGCCTACCCGGGGCATAGACGTAGGGGCAAAGGTGGAGATCTATAAGATTATGGAAGACCTGTGTAAACAGGGCATGGCGGTGATCTTAGTGTCTTCCGAGCAGGCGGAAATCCTATCGCTCACAGATCGAGCCATTGTTCTGTGTGAGGGAAGACTGACTGGTGAGATCTCCAGAGAGGACTACTCTCAGGAGCGGCTCATGGAATACGCTATAGGAGGGGAGAATTAAAATGGATGCAATGAATAGCAAAGTGTTAAAAAGACCAAAGATAAAAATCACATCAGTATGGCTGATCTTTTTTATCTTCCTGGCTGTATTCATTCTCTTATCTATTGCGGCCCCTGGCTTTTTTCGAGGGAGAAACTTTATAACGATATTAAGATATTCTTCCTTTTCTGGGCTCATCGCCATTGGCATGATGTTCGTGATGATTGGCGGCGGCATTGATCTGTCCGTAGGCTCCATCTTAGGGCTAGTGAGCATGATATTGGCATATGCCATGCCAGAATCCGGCGGGATGTGGACGATGCTGCTATTGGGGCTGGGAGTAGGCTTAGTCTGCGGCGCTTTTAATGGAGCAGTGGTATCTTCGCTGAAGCTTCCTCCTTTTGTCATCACCATCGGCTCCTCACAGGCATTTAAGGGGTTAGCTCATCTGATTTACAATAGCCCTACTAAGACGTTCAGCAACGATGATTTTGGCTTGCTGGGCAAGCATGACCTGTTTGATGCCATCCCCCTGTCCTTTCTGATTATGTTGGGTGTTGCAGTGATCAGCGCCCTGGTGCTCAAGTATACGGTTTTTGGCAGAAAGGTATACGCCATTGGCTCCAATGCATCGGCCAGCCGCCTGGCAGGGATTAGCTCCCAAAAGGTGGGGTTCTGGACGTATCTCATCAGCGGATTGCTCAGCGGCCTGGCAGGAGTTATTGTCACTTCACAAAACGGTTCGGGAATTGCTACCGCTGGCCTCAATTCGGAAATGGACGCGATTGCCGCCGTAGTGTTGGGCGGGGGTAGCTTATCCGGCGGAAAAGGAGGAATTGTAGGTACTCTCATTGCTGTACTCTTATTGAAAATGATTTCCAATGGGATGAATTTGATGAATGTACAGACCTATTGGCAGATGGTTGTCCAAGGAGCGCTGCTCATTATCGCGGTAATCGTCGATTCCCTAAAAAACAATACAAAAGAATAGCGTTGGCACGTCTTTTGGTCAGCATGAAAATAGCAAGAAAACAAGGCTCGTCTATGATTTCAGATGGAATGGCGGGCCAGTTTTCTTATTTTTGTTTTAGATTTCTTTTTTTTTCGAATTGGGATTGACGAAATGCCTCTGTTCGTTCATAATAAACGTGAAGTGGAATTTTTTGTAATAGATAGCATTGCAAAATAGATATAAAGGAAATTGAGATGTTTAAAGCAGCACGTCAGGCTAAAATTAAAGAGATATTGTTAGACCAAAATCAAATAGACGTACAGACCCTCAGCTCTCTGCTGAACGTATCGGTTGTCACCATCCGAAGCGATTTGGAAGAGCTGGAAAGAGAGGGGTTTGTCCTCCGCACCCATGGAGGTGCGGTGCTCAACGACTCCCGCACAAAGCCCGCAGAGGCGCCCTTTGCCCTAGGGCCCAGAGAGTACAGCAAGGAAAAAGACCATATTGCCCAGATCGCCGCTCACCTGATAGAAAATCAGGAGTGGGTATTTTTGGGAGCGGGTGAAATTTGCCAGTACATCGCAAAAGAGTTACTAGGCAGAGAGACCCTCAATATTGTCACCAATAACATTGTAGTGGCCAATATATTGGCACAAAATCGTGGGAGCAACGTAATCGTGACCGGAGGGAATCTAAACCACACGGGCATGTTTCTGAGCGGAGAGATTTTTAACCGTTCTTTGAGCAGCCTATTTATCAGCAAGGCGTTTTTTGAGGTGGCAGGAGTGGACTTTAAAGGAGGATACACGGTATCCAGCATTGCAGAGGCCCAGGTGTTTGAAAGTATCCGACCCATTGCCAAAGAGGTGATAATAGTTGCCGATTATCAGCGCTTTGGGGAGATCTCATTTATGAAACTGGGGAATTTAGAGGCAGCCGATACGGTGATCTCCAATGAAAAAATGCCGGAGGAATATAAGACCTATTACTTTAACAACAAGATCAAAATCTTTACCTCCTATAAAATCAATCCATCCTCCATCGGAGAGAATTCCTAAAGAAAAACT
>CAJJPW010000104.1 GCA_905193725.1 uncultured Eubacteriales bacterium | reverse complement strand
TTTTTCGCCGCTGCACCCGTTTTTCCTCTGTAGCCATACGAATCTTTTGCTGAAGGGAATCTTTAGAAGTGGTCGGTTCCAGAATAGTATCCGTAGCAACCTCCATGGAGGTATTAACAAGCACGGCACTGTCTTGTTTAGTTGGGACAAACACTTCTGCCAATCTCTTAAAGAGTTCTAGGGATCTGCTCTTTTCACGAATTGTGATCACATCTCCATCGTCAACTAAGTAAGAGGGAATATCCACTTTGTGTCCATTGACCTCAATGTGGCCGTGCATTACGATCTGGCGCGCTTGCGCCCTGGAAAATCCCCAACCTAAGCGGTAAACCACATTGTCCAACCTTCTCTCCAACAGAGAAAGAAGATTTTCACCGGTAATTCCCTTCATTTTATCGGCCATTTCAAAATACTTTCTAAACTGGCTCTCGAGCACTCCATATGCTCTTTTTACCTTTTGTTTTTCACGCAACTGTGTGCCGTATTCTGACATCTTCCGTCTATTTTGCCCATGTTGCCCTGGAGCAGTTGGGCGCTTAGAAAATGCACATTTTTGCGAATAACATCTATCGCCCTTTAAAAATAACTTTGCACCTTCTCTACGGCAAAGACGGCATACGGAACCTGTATATCTCGCCATATGTAGTAACCTCCCTTATACTCTTCTGCGTTTTGGAGGACGACATCCATTGTGTGGAATTGGAGTAACGTCCTTGATTAAGCTAACTTCCAGACCAGCCGCCTGCAGTGCTCTGATTGCCGCTTCTCTTCCTGAGCCTGGCCCTTTGATATACACTTCGACGGTTCTGAGCCCATGCTCCATCGCTGCTTTTGCTGCAGTTTCTGCTGCAACCTGTGCTGCAAATGGAGTGCTCTTTCTGGAGCCTCTAAATCCAAGACCTCCGGAACTCGCCTGGGATAGGGCGTTTCCTTGAATGTCTGTCATTGTCACAATGGTGTTATTGAAGGAAGAACGAATGTGTGCCTGACCGCGCTCTATGTTCTTCTTCTCTCTGCGCTTTCTGGTGATTTTTTTCCCTTTAGCTTTTGCCATTCACTTGTCCCTCCTTATTTCTTTTTACCCGCTACAGTGCGTTTTGGTCCCTTTCTCGTACGGGCATTTTGCTTCGTACTCTGACCACGGACAGGCAGGCCACGACGGTGGCGCACACCTCTGTAGCATCCAATTTCCATTAATCTCTTAATATTAAGGCTCACTTCACGTCTTAAATCGCCTTCCACGTGAAGATGCTTGTCGATATATTCTCTGATTTTAGTAACATCAGATTCCGAAATGTCCTTGCCTCTTGTATCAGGGTCTACACCTGTTGCTGCAAGAATATCTCTGGATGTCTTCAGACCAATGCCATAAATATAGGTGAGCCCTATTTCTACGCGCTTATCTCTGGGTATATCTACCCCAGCAATACGTGCCATGTGTTCTTACACCTCCGACATAAACTTTCATAATAATAGTAGATATATAAAGTCTACACGTTTATGGGATACTATAATGTTGCCCATACAGCCGCAACGTATAAACATTTTATCAAAAATTTTCCTATTAACCCTGTGTTTGTTTGTGCTTCGGGTTCTGGCAAATTACCATAACTTTGCCTTTTCTCTTGATAATTTTACATTTTTCACAGATAGGCTTCACAGATGGTCTTACTTTCATTTGTTTAAACCTCCTTTTTTACAGCATACAAATATAATTTTAAAACGAATTGCCCATAAAAGCAATCCCTAATCTTCTAATTTTTATCAACTTTTGCGATTTTTTCAGCCTTTGCCCCGCCAAGTAATTCTGCCTCTTGTTAGGTCGTAAGGGGAAAGCTCCACAGTAACCTTATCGCCTGGCAGGATTCTTATGTAGTGCATGCGTAATTTTCCTGAAATATGGGCTAAAATTTTGTGTCCGTTCTCCAGCTCCACTTCAAAAGAAGCATTTGGGAATGCATCGGTTACCACGCCTTCCACTTCAATTACATCACTTTTAGACACTTTCTGATCCTCCTTCTTCCTGAGACTCTTTTGGGGCAACATCTCTCAGTGCACTGCGCACCTCAGCATCAAAGATCTTTTTGCCCTCTTTTATCTTTTCGCCAATATTCTCTAAAACATTTGGCATGAGCGATAAATGCATGAGCTTTTTCTTTTTGGGTCGATATAATCTCCTTAGCTGTCCATCCACAATTGTTACGTATTTATCGTCGATCACTTCATATATCATGAAGTATCTTCCCTTGTCTCTACCTTGTTTTGATAAGCAAACTCTGCCGGGCTGGGCAGGTGTGTCTTTCAATTTGGTTCCCCCTTTATCGTGCTAACTCTCAACATGCCTCCAGCCTTATCCATTCTCATACAGCGGTTAAAATTTCGGGGTTTTTCCCTAACACGGCAATTGTGTTTTCATAGTGGGCTGAGTAACTTCCGTCCTTTGTAGTGACCGTCCAGCCATCGTCGGAAAAATCCACTTCTCTGGTTCCCTCATTGATCATAGGCTCAATTGCCAAGGTCATGCCCCTCTTTAAGACTGGCCCTTTGCGCTTAGAAGTGAAGTTGGGAATATCCGGTCCCTCGTGAAGATCTTGCCCGATTCCATGCCCCACTAACTCTCGCACAATACCATATCCCTCTTGGTTAGCCCTTGCCTCAATAGCCGCTGAAATATCGTGAATGCGATTTCCCTCCACTGCTGCTGCCATACCTAGATAAAAGCACTCTTTGGTTACTTCAATGAGTTTTTGTGCACTAGCTGAGATAGTTCCCACTGGAAAGGTTCGCGCCATATCCGATTGAAATCCTTTATAGCACACCCCTAAGTCCACACTCACAATGTCGCCGGAGTTGAGAATTCTGGCACCGGGAATGCCATGTACCACCTGATCATTGACAGAGATACACGCACTTCCCGGAAAACCTTGATATCCTTTAAACGACGGAGTTCCACCCAGTGTCTTGATGTAATCGAACAAGATATCATCTAATTCACCTGTGGAAATCCCCGGTTTAATGTAGCTTGCTATCTTTTCCATAGATAATGCTGCAAGTCTACCTGCTTCTCGCATTTTTTTGATTTCATAATCCGATTTATAAGTAATCATTTAAATGCCTTCTAACTCTGCCGCCACTTTTTTCACAATGTTTTCCACTGCATCGTCTGCATTAATTGTCACTAGAATACCCGCTTTGCGGTAGTATTCCACCAACGGCAGCGTCTGTTCCATGTATACTTGGAACCGATTCCTCGTGGTCTCCTCAGTGTCGTCATCCCGAATATACAGCTCTCCACCACAAGCTTCACAGGTATCACCTTTCAGCCAGGAAACGCTATACACCTTTCCGCAGTTCTTACACGTCCTTCTGGAGGAGATGCGGCGAACAATGACTTCTACATCCACATCTAAATTGATTACTTTATCGATCTTGGCGATCTGATCTAAAGCCTCCGCTTGCTGCACTGTTCTGGGAAAACCATCGAACAGAATATTGGTTCCTTCTCCTAACGAGGAGAGTTTATCCTGAACCATGCCGATGATCACATCGTCTGGCACTAGCTGGCCATTGTCAATGTAATTTTTAGCCATTTTTCCTAGCTCAGTGCCCTCTTTCATCTGGGCTCGCAAAATATCTCCTGTAGAAAGATGAGTAAAGGCGTACTTATCTTTAATTTCTCCGGCAATTGTTCCCTTGCCAGCTCCTGGAGGTCCTAGAAAAATAATTTTCATCATTAACACACTCCTTTATTTTAAGAACCCTTTATAGTGTCTCATCATCATTTGAGATTCAATTTGTCTGGTCGTTTCCAGCGATACGCTTACCATAATTAGCAAGCTGGTTGCGCCAAATGCCAAATTGGTCATTCCCAGCGCCCCCATAATCACTGTTGGCACCGTAGCAACCAAAGCCAGGAAAATAGCACCGAACAGTGTGATTCTGCTTAAAATCTTAGCTAGATAGTCAGAAGTGGGTTTGCCAGGGCGTATACCCGGGATAAACCCGCCATACTGCTGTAGATTTTTGGACACATCAATGGGGTTGAAGGAAATCTGTGCATAGAAGTATGTGAAGAACAGAATGAGCACTGCGTAGATCAAGTTATATGCCCATCCACCTGACATCATGTTCTGACTCCACCATTGATAAAATCCGCTCTCTGGCCAGAAGGAAGAGATGATCGCCGGTACCTGTAATAGCGTCAGTGCAAAGATAATCGGCAATACACCTGCTTGATTGATCTTCATAGGGATGTGAGTGGACTGTCCACCGTACATCTTTCTGCCTACCACCCGTTTTGCATACTGCACGGGAATGCGCCGCTCTCCTAAGTCGATAAAGGTAATGGCGCCTATGATTAACACCGCAAATACCACCACTGCGACTACTGCCCATACGGAGATATTTCCCGCTGTCGCATTGTTCCACAATTCCACAACTGAAAGGGGCAATCTGGATACAATGCCAATAAAGATCAACAACGAAATGCCATTTCCCACGCCTTTTTCGTTGATCCTCTCACCAATCCACATGACCAGCGCAGTACCTGCTGTGAGGCACAACACAACGGTAATATAGTTGAACCAGTCGTTGTGCAAGAATGCATCTTCACCCATGCCGATCAAGATGGCAACCGCCTGGAAAAGGCCTAAGCCTACTGCCACATAACGTGTAATAGAGGCGATCTTTTTTTGCCCATCCGTACCTTCCTTTGCCATTCTCTCTAGTGGAGGAATCGCTACAGTCAGCAAGTTCATAATGATGGATGCGTTAATGTAGGGCACGATACCCATTGCGAAAATCGTCAAATTGCCCAACGAACCACCTGATAAGGTGTTGAGCAATCCGAGCAAGCCATTGTCTGATACTACACCGGAAATATAATCCACATTTACACCAGGTACTGGCACAAAGGATCCCAACCGGAAAACCAACAGCATGAGTAATGTATAGAGTATTTTCTTTCTTAAGTCTGCAATCTTCCATGCAGTTCTCAAGGTCTTAAACATTATACCACCTCTGCACTACCACCGGCAGCTGTGATCTTTTCCTGCGCGGTCTTTGTAAATTTGGCCGCTTTCACGTCCAACTTTTTGGTCAATTCTCCATTACCAAGAACTTTCAGGCCATCGTAGGTCTTATTGATGAGACCTGCCTCTTTGCAAGTTTCTGCAGTGACTACTGCACCATTGTCAAAGACTTCTAGTGCCTCTACGTTCACGATTGCATATTCTTTAGCAAATATATTGGTAAAGCCGCGTTTAGGCAATCTTCTGGATAAAGGCATTTGTCCACCTTCAAATCCAGGTCTTACTCCACCGCCACTTCTAGCGTTTTGTCCTTTTTCACCTTTACCTGAAGTTTTACCAGTACCAGAACCAGGTCCATGACCAATTCTTTTTCTAGCTTTAGTAGAACCTTCTACTGCTTTTAATTCATGTAATTTCATTATCTTATTTCCTCCACATTCTTATCTCTTAAGTAAGCAACGTGAGCAAGAGATTTTTGTCCTTTTAAAGCATTTAGAGTAGCTCTAGCAGCATTAATCTTAGTACTAGATCCTTGACTCTTAGATAATACATCTTTAACACCAGCAAGTTCAAGTACATCTCTAACTGGTCCACCAGCTTTAACTCCAGTACCTTCTTTAGCAGGTTTAAGCATAACTCTTACTGCTCCTTCTTTAACGATAATATCGTGAGATATTGTTCTATTATCAATTAGGTCAACTTTTATTAAATTCTTACTAGCAGCCTGTGTAGCTTTCTTAACAGCATCTGGCATTTCTTTAGCTTTACCAGTACCAAGACCTACTAGTCCTTTTCTATTTCCTACTACTACAGTAGCAGCAAATCTAAATTGTCTACCACCTTTAACAACTTTAGTTACTCTTCTAATTTCAATTACCTTATCCTCTAGATCAGATTTTGGTTTAGAAGTTCTGTTATTATTTCTAGGTTTTTTCTTATCAAATTTACGATTTCTATTATCGTTTCTTCTACCTTCAGTTTTAACTTCAGTATTTTTTACTTCAGTATTAACTTCAGTCTTCTTATTTTCTTCCATATTTTCTCCTCCTCTGTTCTAGAATTCTAATCCGCCTTCACGTGCAGCTTCTGCTAAAGCTTTAACACGTCCATGATAAAGATAGCCACCTCTATCAAATACAACGGTATTAATTTTTGCTTTTTTAGCTCTTTTTGCTATTTCTGCTCCGATTACTTTAGCAGCTTCTACATTACCACCATTTTTAAGATTTAATTCTTTTTCTAGTGATGATGCACTAACTAAAGTAACACCTTTAACATCATCGATGATTTGAGCTTCAATATTAGCATTAGATCTAAATACACATAATCTAGGTCTTTCACTAGTACCAGATAAATTTTCTCTGATTCTAGTATGTCTTATTTTTCTCATTTCATTTCTTGAAACTTTTTTAATCATACCTATATCCTCCTATTTATTATTTAGAAGCTTTCTTTCCTTCTTTACGACGAATTTGTTCACCTTTGTATTTAATTCCTTTTCCTTTATAAGGTTCAGGTTTTCTTACTTTTCTTACATTAGCGGCAAATTCACCAACTTTTTCTTTATCAATACCTGATACTTCAATTTCAGTATTAGATATTCCTGTTACAGTAAGTCCATTTGGAACTTCCATAACAACTGGATGAGAATATCCTGCTGATACAGTAAGTTTATTTCCTTGTACATTAAACTTATAACCTACACCAACAATTTCTAATCCTTTTTTATAACCTTCACTAACACCAATAATCATATTTCTAATATTAGCATTAGTAGTACCATGCATAGCATGAGTAAACTTATCATTTTTAGTCATTTCTACTACTACAGTATTATCTTCTACTTTAACATTAATACCTTTAACTAAATCTAAAGTAAGTTCCCCTTTAGGTCCTTTAACTGTAACAGTATTATTATCAACATTTACATTAACATTTTCTGGAATACTTAAAACTCTTTTACCAATACGGCTCATTATTTCACCTTACCAGATATAAGCAACTACTTCTCCACCTAAAGATAATTTTCTTGCTTCTTTATCAGTCATAATACCTTTAGATGTAGAGATAATAGCAATTCCTAAACCATTTAATACAGTAGGTAATTCATCTTTACCAGCATATACTCTAAGTCCAGGTTTTGATATTCTCTTAAGACCAGTAATTACTCTTTCTTTATTTTTATATTTTAATGTTAATGTAATATTTTTTTGAACTCCTTCACCATCAATAGTATAGTCTTCAATAAATCCTTCATCTTTTAAGATTTTTGCTATTTCTTCTTTTACTTTAGATGTAGGAATTACAACTGAAGATGCTCTATTTTGATTAGCGTTACGAATTCTTGTAAGCATATCTGCGATTGGATCTGTCATTATA
>CAJJPW010000103.1 GCA_905193725.1 uncultured Eubacteriales bacterium | reverse complement strand
ATCCGAATGCACTCCTGCTTGCCAATGCTGCCTTCGATACGGTGATGAAGATCATCAAATATCGCTCCAAGGCAGAGCTGGCCGGGGGGATCATCCTCATACTCATCGGCCTGAAGATCCTACTAGAGCATTTGGGTGTGATATCCTTTTAACGGAACTTGGTACAAGGTACAAGCAAAGTAAAAGCGGGTTTGGAATGATCCAAGCCCGCTTTTACTATTTCTGACTCAGTAGCTGCTAGCACATATGCATCAATCGTTTATGATTTGTTTTTTGGAGGCGTGCTAGGCTATTCCTGAGAGCGGATTTCCTCTACAATAGATCCTTTTAATATGCGGCGAATGGGGCCGATACCTGCCAGGAATGAGAGGAGTAATATGCCGATAAAGCTGGCCACAATCGAGACGAGAGGGTTGACCATAGAGGAGTCAAAGCCCTGGCTGACCGACCAGATGAGCAGCGCCTGGAGCAACAGACCGATGATAGCGCCCCAAATGGTGCCGATGAGCCCATACAGCAGACATTCGGCATATAGCATCTTGCGGAGCTGGCGTTTGCTGGTGCCGATAGCGCCTAGCATGGCGATTTCCCGCTTGCGGTTCATGATATTGGTGCTGACGGTGTTGAACACGTTAATGATGCAGATGATCATCACTACAGCTAAGAATCCATATAAGAAGATGTTAATGACCAAAACGCTGTTGCGAGAATCCTTGTATGTCTCGTACAAGTTATAGTAACTGATGCGAGTATTTCCGCTGCCGTCGCTCTGCCCTAGGGAGACGTTTTCCTCACGCACGATGCGGGAGATCAGGGAATCCAATTGCTCTTCCTGCCCGGAGACCGACTTTACGTGAAGATCAATGCTGCTGGCCGCAAAGACATTGGAAAAATGAGAAGTGTTCTCAGACGAATCATAGGCGCTGTTTAGGGGTAAAGTCCCTTGGGGCAGCGAGAAAAGATCTTGATTTTCCTCTGGGAGGAAGAAGACAAACCCCGCCATGTTATTGGAGATAAACCAGGGGACTTCCTCTACTACAGCGCCGATCTTGACGGGGTAGTACGCCTGAGATTGCTGTTCTGGTGAGAAACTTCCGTATTCATCTGGTTGGGCATCCTGCGCCACTAGATCCACTGTGGGGTAGATCATATCGCCTATCTGGTAATCGGCTAAAGAGACGTGGATGAGGCTGGTGGCCGAGGAGAGGATGGAGGTCTGCAAAAGGGCGCACTCCTTGCTCTCCACCAGTTGATCGTATGTCATAGAACCAGGGGCTAATTCCAGCTGTTCATAGGTCTGTCGATCCACACAAAAGCCCATGGCAATGGTATAGCCGGTAGGATATACCTGTTGCCCCTCCAGCGGATCGATCAGACCGTGATATTCCTCGGGAGACTGGCTGAAATACAAGATATTCTCCAAATCCGGGTACTGTTCTAGCACTTGCAAGGAACTCTCTTCCACTTTATCCGCCTCTACTGGCAGATTAAAATAGGAATAGGAGTACTGGGCCAGTTTATCCACCCGCTCATCGGACTGAAGCAGTTCATAGATGTTGTACATTCCATCTTTTGCCGTCAGGGATCCGATGATCTGAAAGTCAGTCCCGGCCACCTCGCCCAGAGTATTGGCTGTATTTTGCATGGCCATGGCAAACCCGCTCAAGCTGACAAATAGGGCGACGCTGATAATAATGGAAAAAATCGTGGTGCGATACCGCTTTTTATTGCGGTGGATGTTCCGAGAAGCCAGCATCCCAGAAAAGCCAAAGGCCTTTTGGGCCAGCCAGCCCTTTTTCTCAATACGAGAGGGCACATCCACGAAGGATGCTGACCCACGAACTGCTGAGATGGGGGAGATGGCTCCAGCCTTCTTTGCAGGAGCGTAGGCGGATAGCATCACAGCCACAAAACTCAAAATTGCCGTCACCACGAAGGGCCAAGGGGAGAGGGATAAAGTGAGGTAGTTTAGCATGGCCACGTCTAACGTGCTCACCACCCAAATGGTCAGTGCCATGGCGCCGATGGCCAGCAGCAGACCCAGTGGAAGGGAAACCGCCCAGGTGGTGAGTGCCTCGTATAATACGATGCTCCGAATCTGCTTGGGCGACGCTCCCACACAGCGAAGTACGCCAAACTCCGAGATTTTCTCGCTGGTGGACATGGCAAAGGAGTTTTTGATGACCAACACCATGGCAGTGAGGATGATGATCGCCAGCAGGATAAAGGTGGTGAAGAAAGCGGTGGTCAGGTTGTTATCCGAGCCCAGCCCCATATACCGCAGATACCCGTCGTTGGTGCTATAGGGGATAGTGTCAGCAAGTCCCGCATCCTCTAACATCGCGGATATCGCCTGCTGCTGGTTTACATGGGTATCCAGCTGTACCAGAAGGCTATAGTGGTGGTAGGGGGCGTCGTTAGGATAGGTTACTAAAACGCTCTGATAGTCCTCATAGATGCCAGTGATCGTCAAAGTGCGGGTATCTAACTGTTCTGAGTCTTCCAGATGCTGGATGGGTAAGGTGAGTGTATCGCCAATATCGCAGACTTTGGGAAGACGCTCCAGAGCGCTAGTGCTGATGAGACACTCCTGGTCGTTTTGGGGGAGCCTGCCTTGAGTCAGCTGGTATTTTTTGAGATTCATGGCTCCTGCATCCCGCTGAATCAGGGTGAGAGAGTGCTGTTGCTGGTCTTCGCTTTCTGCAGAGGAGGCCAAAGGGGAAATCTCATCTTCGATGAGCAGCCCGGAGGCGGAAACAAAATGGTTGGCAGTTAGCTTTTCTGCCTGCTCCTTGGTCAAATAATCTCCATTCAGGCCGATTTGATAGTGGTGAGAACCGTAGGAGTATTCAGCATCTACCAGCAGCATGTTTTGGACGCTGGTAAAGAAGATGCCAATGGCACAGACTAGAGCGCAGCCCAGCATGATACCAATGCCAGTGAGGACGGTGCGCTTTTTCTGTTTGCGCATGTATTCGACAGACATAGAAAATAACACACTCATGGCTGGGGCACCTCGATAGAAGAAGTCTGACTCTCGGACGCTCTGCCATCCTCCATGAGGATCACCCGGTCTGCCTGCATGGCGATAGAGGGGTCGTGAGTGATCAAAATGAGGGTTTGACCGTATTTCCTAACAGAGTGCTTCATGAGGGAGATGATCTCCTTGCTGTTTTGGGTGTCCAAATTGCCGGTGGGCTCATCTGCCAGCAAAATAGCGGGCTTGTGGATGAGGGCCCGCGCAACGGCCACCCGCTGTTGCTGCCCGCCGGACAGTTGATTGGGTAGATGGTCTTGCCTATCTGCAATATCAAAGGAGCGCACAATCTCGTTAAAATACGCCATATCTGGCTGTTGTCCATCCAGGCGGAAGGGGAGCAAAATGTTCTCTTTGGCGGTGAGCACCGGGATCAGGTTGTAAAATTGAAAGACAAACCCAATTTTCCGGCGGCGAAATACGGCCAGTTGCTCTTCTTTCTGCTCGTAAAGAGGGACACCATCGATGATCACACTGCCTGAAGTAGGTACATCCACCGCTCCCAGCATGTGAAGCAGTGTGGATTTGCCGCTGCCTGAAGCGCCGAGGAGCGCCACGAACTCTCCCTTTTCGATGGATAGATTCACGTCTTTGAGGGCGTGGACAGCTGTCTCACCCGTCCCGTATATTTTGCTCAAATTCTGTGTAACGACAATGCTCAAAAAAATAACCTCCTAGATAAAATCATTTTTGTCTGAGATTACCATACAAAAAAGACATGATGTTCCGGTGATTTTTTTCTAAAGAACTCTTTAGAAAAACTTAATGCTTTAAAAAAGTGATGACAAACGTACTGCCCCGGCCCAAAGTGCTTTGGACGAAAATGTCTCCATCGTTCTGCTCGATAATCTGACGCGCCAAGGATAGGCCAATGCCCACACTTTGGGAGGAGGCATTGGAAGAACGGTAAAAACGCTCAAAGATGTGTGGGATTTCGTTCTGAGCGATCCCGCATCCGTCATCTTGGATGGTGAGTTGGACGGTAATGGGAGTTTGCAGGGCACTTATGAGGATGGTGCCCCCGCTTTTGCTGTGCTCTAAGCCGTTTTTGATGATGTTACCAAGAGCTTGGGCTACCCATTTTTTGTCGTGGTATAGTACAATATCTTCTGGAATGTCACAGGAAATCGTGATGTGTTGCTCCTTGGCCTGCTGCAGAAAAGAGGAAATGGCCATTTGCACCGTCCCCGAAAGCGGAGATGACTTAGGACGCATTTGAATGCAGCCAGCATCCATGCGAGCCATTTGCAGCAGACCCTGAATGAGCCAGTCAGTGCGGTCTAACTGCTCAAAACACAGTGCTAAGAACTCATGCTGCTTTTCCAAACTCAAATGCCGCGTATCTAGAATTTCACAGTAAACGCGTAGGGCACTAAGAGGGGTTTTTAACTGATGAGAGATATCTGAGAGCAGGTCTTTTAAGTAGGTTTTATCTTTTTTGAGAGATTCCATGGCAAATTCGATGCGATTTTGCATGGCACTAAAGCCATGAATGAGCGCAGCGAAATCCCCTTCGCTTTGAAGGTTGATGGGGGAAAAACTACTATTTTTGCTGCTGGCCACATGGGCGATCTGGCGCATAGAGCGGTATATTTTGGACATAGAAACGAGACAAATACACCCACATAGCAGGGCAAATAAAGCACTCCACAGAGCAGAACTCACTTGCTGCTGCTGAAATATTTCCCGGTAAAAACGGTAAGTTTGTGCTGGTGCATTCATGTAACTGTAGGTCTCTAGGATGGCTGTACCCGCAGCGACATCTTCTGATGCGACTTGACCAGTGAGGATACAGGTTTGTTCCAGAGGCTTACCTTGCGAGAGGGCCCCTACAATGGCAGCATCTCGTTCTAAAAATGAGTGGTTCATCTGTGAGACGTGAAAGTGGGTCATGAGGGAAAAAAAGCACTTCCATAATAATAAAAAGAATAAAGATGCCTTTTACCACTTGTCGTGGTGCTTTATTGCGAAAAATCGTGATCATGCTCATACCTCCAACCGATAGCCGATTCCCCGGACAGTCGCAATATTCACTATGCTGCCTGCATTAGAGAGTTTTTCTCTCAAATGGCCAATGTGCACCGAAAGCGTATTGTCATCTACAAAGTTGCCTCGGTGGTCCCACAGCCTGGCGAGAATGGCCTCACGGGTCATTACGTTTCCCTTGTTTTGACAGAGATAGCACAAAAGCCGGTATTCGGTTACGGTGAGGGGTAATTCAGCAGAAGCGACCATTGCCTTGGACTGACTGGTGTCTATGAGAATATCCCCCACAGTAAAAGAGGAGGAGAGGAGTTGGCAGTGGCGCCGCAGCTGCACCTTGATGCGGCTTAAAAGCTCCTTGAGCCGAAAGGGCTTGGTTACGTAATCATCGCCACCGGTATCAAGGCCCATTACCACATTGGTCTCTTCGTCACAGGAGGTGAGGAAGATCACCGGAGCCTCGCTGGTTTGACGCAAGGCTCTGCAAAGATCAAAACCATTGCCATCGGGCAGCATCACATCAATAATGACCAAGTCGAAATTTTCGCGAGCAAAGGCCTCTAGCGCCGATGTGGCCGTAGGGGCGTGAAGTGTGCGATATCCCTCTTCCTCAAAGGTGAAAAGTAGGCCAGTGGCCAGAGCCATATCATCTTCTACCAATAATAAAGTAAACATAGTTTTCCTCATTTCTTGCTACTTGCTTTTTCTGGGCGCGGATGGCGCTCAGAAAAAACACTTTTATTGTAACATGAATTTCAAATGTGGTCGTTTATCTGAAGAAATCTTAAGAAAAATATAAGAATTGACGAGGGAATAAAAGATGGGAGCAAAAAAATAGACGCCAAAGGCGCCTATCCTTTCTGCATCAAGGAGTTATTGGAGGCCAAAATAAGCTAAGATACCGTTATAGATGCCGTTTGCAAAGCTTTGGGGGTCAATGCCCAGCAGTGCGGCGTCGTGTGCGTTTGTTAAGTACCCAAGTTCTACTAGAAGTGCTGGCATGGTGGTTTTGCGCAGAACGTACAGGCTGGGGTTGATAAATACGCCTCGGTTGGTCAGCCCGGTGGCGTTTTCCAGCCCAATCAGAATTTGTTCTGCCATGCGGTACGCCTGAGAGTGTTCCCGATAGACGTATACCTCGCTGCCACTGGCTTGTGGGTTATAGGAGGCGTTGCAGTGAATGCTGATAAAGTAATCAGCACCCCAGGAATTGGCCATATAAACCCTCTCTTGTAGGCTGGTTAGATTGCTGGTACCCAATTGCTCAGTAGGGGAGTTGCGGGAAGTACGCACTTCAAAATTGGGATTTGCACGCAGCAAATTTGCCAGCCGCATACCGACTTCATAATTGACGTCTTGCTCCCTGAGGCCATTGCCTTCTGCACCAGCATTGGGATTTTGTGGGTTGTGTCCTTGGTCGATAAATATCTTTATTGCCATATTGTTTCACCTTCTTTAAAGTTTATGTCCAGATAGCAATACATGAGCTCCACAAAAAGGGTAGCAGGCTACACAGGACGATTCTTTTTTATCATATGAAATAGAGCGACAAAATGCGCCTTACCTATGTGGGATAATGATGGCATATTATTTTAAAAATAAGAGGAGAAGACACATAATTTAGTGGGAAAAAGAATACAATATTTTTAACTCAAAAAAATGCAAAGAAGTGGAACAGAAAAATGTTTTTAGAATATTTTGATAAAAAGGTTCTTTTTTTCTTTGCTGTGAATATCAATATAGTCTATATGTATGAAGGAAAATAATGCAGAAGTGTGTAAAGGGGGAAATGGAATGCAAAGCGGACTAATGGCAAATGAAAGGGGAACGCGTGGGTGTGAAAGAGGGGAGTTTTACACCATTCAACCAGGGGACACCTTGGAAAAAATTGCGACTTCGCACCAAATAACAGTGAGGGATTTAATTTATTATAATCCCTACTTAAATCCCAACAACTATGTAATAGGCCAGGTGATCATTTTGCCAAACGATAAACTCGATCAAATGACGCAGACGAATGAAGTACTTTATTATGAAATTGAAAAAAACGATAGCATTGGTGAAGTATTGAGAAAGTTTCAGATGAGCATCCGGGAATTTGAGCAGTTAAACCGGGGTGTGGATGTATTTTTGCTCAAAGAAGGAGATTTGGTTACTGTCAAACAAAAGCAGTACCCAATGATGCAAGGAAAGCTATACCAAATTGGAAAAGGCGAAAATATTTACGATATTTCAAAAAAGTTTGGGGTTAGCGTAGTAGAGCTTTTGAAGGCCAATCCCAATTTGAGACCCCTTGAATTTTCCAGTGGGATTTCTATTGCCATCCCTCATGTATCACTATAGAACATGCTATATTTTTTGCCTAAAAAATAAAAATAACTATTTACAATAAAGTGCCTTTGGATTACAATATTATTATAAGGCATTTTATTTTTT